>JAACEA010000563.1 GCA_009936695.1 Planctomycetia bacterium | reverse complement strand
TTTCAACGCGGCCGGGTTGACGACGCTCGGGACGACCGTGGTCGAGCCGCTCGCGCTCGACTTCGAAGGCGCGACGCCTACAGATCTGGTGAACACCAAGACGGGTACGCGTTACGACCGGATTCCCACCCGCCATCCGGTGTTGGGCCTGATCGACGTGCATCTTCCGATCGGCGAGGCCGAGATCTCGGTCGTCGAAGCCATGGATCCCAAGAACCAGCGGATCACTCACGTGGGTGGCTATTTCTTCATCGCCAACAATCGATATGCAGCTCGGGCGAGCGGCGTGAAGTCGATCGCCTACGATCCGAAAGAGCGTGCTGCCTACTACCTGAAGATCCAGGTGACCTTCCAGACCGAGACCGGTGCCGACGAGGCGACCCGGGAGTACCTTCCGATCGTCGAGGATCTGCTCGACGAACTGGTGCCCGCCGTCATGCAGATCCTTCCGGACTGGCCGACCATCGAGGCCGACCAGCGAAAGAACGATGAACTCGCGGTGACCACGGTTCCAGCAACGCCGGAGATCGGAACCGATTCCGATCATGCTCTGACCTTCACACGCGTGACCTGAACAGCAGGGGTGGCCGTCGCGAAGGTCGCGGCGGTTCGATCCCCCCCCAAGCCCAAGCAGTCCGAATCCCGAGGACCCGTTCGACATGGCCAAGCAGAAGCTCAACGTCAAGTTCCTCGCCATCTTTCTCGGCATCTCCGCGATCGTGCTGGTCGCGATCTCCGGCTTCGTGCTGGTCAAGTGGAGAGCGGATCCGACCCGGTTCATCGTGAAGGGCGACGCCCTGATGGCCGAGGGCAAGTACGACGCGGCCGCGAAGCAGTATTTCCGCGCGAACGGCAAGGATCCCTATCCGACCGCCGACTACCGGCCCTACGAAAAGGCGATCGCCGCGGTCAATTCGACGTCACCCGAGACCGATGTCGAGGCCAAGTCCCGTTTTCGTCAGTTGGTCGCGCTCCAACTGCAGCGAGCGCGGTACAGCACGGCTCCTGAAATGGCGGAGGATCGAGAGGCCGCGGTCCGAGAGTCGCTCCTGCCCATGCTGCATGCGCTCGGAGCCATCGACAAGCCGTCGATCCAGCCGCTGCTCGGCATCGGACTTCCCGCCGACCTCGAGGCGACGTTGCTGGCGTTGTCGCTACAGCCCGAGTGGAGGAACGCCGCGAACGATTCCCCCGCGGAGTGGGTGGAGCTCCGAGACCGGATCGTGGATGTGATCGAGATCGATCCTTCGCTGGTGATGACGCATCTCGGACTGATCCGAGGCGAGCTGGAACAGGGATTCAACGAGCAGATCCCTACGAAGGCGATCGACCGGGTCTCCGAACCGATCGACACGCTGCTCGCCGAGGCCAGGGAATCCGCCGGCGACGCGATCGAGTTCGGTGCGATCGAACAGGAACGGGCACATCGTCGTTTTCTTCTCCCGCTCGACCGCCGAGAGGCGGAGCGGCTTGCCATCGAACCCCCGGATCCGCAGGCGATTCGCGACCTCGCTGCGCGACTGGCGGCATCCGACTACGGGGATACGGATCGCCCCACGCTTCTCAGGATCATGGAGATCGCGGACGGCGGTCGACGACGTTCGAACATCGATTCTCGCGCTCCGGCGGTGACCGAGGACACGAATCGGGCCTGGGCGGAATTGCTCGTGGCGGCGCTCTCCGCCAGTCACGCGATCGACCCTCAGGAACTCCAGTCGGCTCGACATGAGATGGTTCGACTGGAACTCGCGCCCGGCCTCGTGCCGTTCGACGCAACGTCCGAAGAGACGCGGACCAGTCTTCGCGAGTTCTTCGAGGCCCGGGATGCGCTGGCCCAGGAACTCCTTGCGATCGAGCGAGGTTACCAGGGCGGCCCGCGGGCCGCCGACGGTTCATTCCCGAACTACTCCATTCAGGAAGTGATTCTCGAGGACGTTCAGAAGGAGGCCCGTCGGGCGCGGCTTCAAGTCGCGATGCGTCGATGGGAGCTCGAGAGTGATGTCTTCGAAACCTCGGAGGAGAAGCAGATGGCGTTCGACGCCATCGCGGACGCCTTCGAGGTCTACACGGATGCGATCAACACCGATTCGGACTCGGCCGAAGCCGACACGTTCGCGCTCCAGATGGACGTGCTTCGGGCGAGGATGCTCACGGATTCAGGTCGAAAGGGAGAGGCGGGCGCCGCCTACGCTCGCGCAGTCTCCGCCTACAACCGACTCAGCGAGGCCGGCATGGAGGCCCTGCTCGATCGAACGCAGCTTCAGATGGTGATCGAAGCGCTCTCGAGTTCGGGTGAACGCGGAGCGCTGGTCGGTCTGAAGACGCGTGCCCGGCAGCGGTTTCCGGATCTGGCGGAGAGGCCGGCCTTTCTGCTGAGTCTGGCTGCGGATCTCCTGCTCGCGGGGAGGATCGAGGAAGCCCGCATCGAGGCCGAGGCAGGTCTTCGGATCGCCCAGGAAACGGGAGACGAGGATTCGGTGGCGAAGGCGGACATGATTCTTCGGGACGTGGCGACGAGTCAGCGAAGCGCCATCGCCACGGAGATCGCCGGCGCGGATCTGCTTGCTCGCGACGACGTCGCCAGAGCGTCGAACGACATCCCGGAGCGACGCCGCATCCTTCGGTCGATCATCGATTCACCGGAGTCGGCTCCGGTCGATCGGATCGTGAGAATCCAGGCGCTCAAGCGACTCATCGCGATCGAGGATCTCGCCGGCTTCGAGGCTCAGGACCCGGCCACTGGTGAAGCGAACGCCGAGATCTCGAAGGAACTCGCCCGCAAACTCCTCGAGTACTCGCCGGACGACGCACTCGCCCGCATGGTCGTCGAGAGCGAAGGTTTCGATCGCATCGGTCGAAGTCGGGTTCTGGCGAGGGTCACGATCGAGGAACAGGAGGGGGACGACTACACCAGCATCGAACTCGACGCCGTGATCGCCGAGATGCTGTCCCGGTACCTCGAGCAGGTCGAGACGGGCGACAGCCTCTCGGCAAGCACTTCCAAGCGGCTCGCGGATCAGCGATCCGCCGTGGAGGCGGAGGAATCGCGCCTCTACGAGAGCATTCGGAGCGGATCCGACTCGACATCGCCGCGGGTCGTTCGCTACCTCATTCGCGAGTCGATCGGCAGTCGCCGACGCGATCTGGACACCGCGGCCGCCCTGCTCGAAGACCTCGAGTCGCTCGAGGGCGACTCCGCGTATCTCGGCCAGATGCAGATCGTCATCGCGAAGGAGCGTGGCGACGATGATGGAGCCCTGTTGCTCGCGGAGGAGGTCTGCGGCGATCGTGGTCTGGGAACACCGGAGAATCGATACGTCTATGCGGCACTGCTCCTGCAGAGGGGCGATCGGGACGTGGCGATCCAGCAGTTGAAGCTCGCGAACGCCCAGGACCCCACCGACGTTCGGATCGCCAACGCACTGGCGAGGGTCCTTGCGGAAAGCGGCGACACGGATCAGGCCCTCGACGTCTATCGTCGCTCGGCGCTGGCGGGCGGCCGTGCCGATCCGGATTTCCAGGAGGCCTGGTTCAAGGCCGAGAGGGCCTTTCCCGGCGGTGATCCAAGCCGGATTCTCAAGGAACGTCGTCGAATCTTCCAGCTGGCTCCCGCGAACTACTCGAACGCGATCGCTCTGGTTCAGTTGCTCAAGGAACTGCCGGTGGGGCGCGAGGACATTCTCGTCGAGGGCGTGAATCCCAACACCCGCGAGGCCGAGATGCGCCCCGAGTTCGGGGAACGGGAATGGTCGCGACTCAGTCCCGCGAAGCGGCAGGACGCGATCCGGAAGTTGAAGCTCGAACGGATCGACGAAGCCGGAAAGGTGCTCGATCGCCTTCTGAGGTACGACGACACCGACCCCACGATCGTGATCGCGATCAGTCGGTATCTGCGTGCGAGTGGCAGCCCGGAAGAGGCGTTCCAGACCCTCGATGACGCGGTCGCGCGGATCAGGTCGTCGGACGAGGCATTCACCGGGCGACGGGCGAATCGCGAGGCGCTGCTTCTGGTCGAACAGGGGCGGCTGATCTGGGACTCGGACCGGAATCGCGCATTGGAGAAGTTCTACGAGGCGGAGGCCGCACAGGAGGACGGATCGAACCAGGCGACCGCCTTGATCATCGGCATCCTGCGGGATCGGAACGCGACCCAGGGCGTGATCGAGTTCTCCGAGCGGCTCTTCGCGAACGTGAAGGCGCAGGGGCTCGATCAGATGATTCTCCGATTCGTGGCTCGGGATCTGATCAACGACTACCTCGGAGCCTTCGAGGTCGACAAGGCTCGGGCGTTGATCGAGGAGTTCGTCGACCGTGAGGACCCGAACTATTCGGAGCGGATCCTGCTCGGGCAGCTCGCGGTGACCGAGGCCGCGGCGATTCGTCGGGCGGCGGGCACCTTCGAGGCGATGAAGCCGTATCTCGATGAGGCGGAGGCCTTCGCCTCCACCGCGGCGGAGATGACGAAGAGCAGCGGCGCGGCCCAGCAGTTGTGGGGCGATACCCTCGCGCTTCGGGCCGAGACCGACCCCGATCCCGAATCCTCGAGGACCGCGTTCGACGAGGCGGTCCGTCACTTCGGGATCGCGATCAACATGGACAACACCAACTGGGAGAAGCGGCGGGCGTTGGTGCTTCTGCTCGCCCGCAACTTCCGATATGAACTCGCGGCGGCCGAGCTGGAGAGCTTCGTGGCGGTGCGAAACGACGTTCCGGAGGCTTCGATCTTCCTCTCGGATCTGCTCGACCGGCAGCTCGGACTCGATGCCAAGGCACTCACGGTGCTGCAGGCCGCGCTCGCGCTTCAACCCACCAACATCCGTCTGATGTCTCGACTCGCTGCGCTTCGAGCGGAGCGAAAGGAATACGACAAGGCCGCGGAGATCTTCGCCGAGGCGTTCGAACTGACTTCGAACGTGTCGCTTCTGAAGCAGGAGGTCCTGATGCGGATGCGTCGGGTCCCCGCGGACGCGGCGACGGTGGTTCGATTGCCGGACCGTTCAAGCGATCACAAGCGGGTCTTCATGAACGACCCGGGCCTGGCGGCCGCCTATGCGGCCGCGGTCGAGCGGCAGGCCGCTCGAAAGGGGCTCGGGCTGAAGCAGATCGAGTCGATTCGCCAGCAGTACGTGACGATCGCCGATCAGAAGATCGAGGCTGCCGGCGACGACGAGGAGGATCTTGCGCAGGCGAGGGCCTTGAAGGCCTACTACCTGCAGCAGATCGCGTTCTGGTATCAGTGGCTCTTCGGGACCCAGGTGGCGGGTCTCGTGAATTCGGCGAACGATGAGTTCAGGTTCGAACTGTCGCAGGCGGAAGCGATGGACGCATGGGTTCGCGGTGTCTCGAATGGACAACCGACCCTTCCCGAACTCCTGCGGGTGGCGACCGCCTGGCGAATCGCCGGCGACGAGGACCGCTGCATGGCGGTGCTGAGGGAGGCGATGGAGATTCCCGAAGCCACCGAGCAGGGGCGCTATGCGGCGCTGGTGCAGCTGGGCTACGTGATGCTTCGCTCGGACGATCCCGATTGCGAACAGGCGATCAAGGTCTTCGAGCAGGCGTCCGAACTCCGTCCCACGGAACCGACCGTGAAGAACAATCTGGCCTACGCGATCGCGACTTGTGCGGGCGATCTCGAGAGGGCGTTGCCGCTCAGTCTCGACGTCGTGGCCGCCGAGCCGGACAATGCCGCGTATCGCGACACGCTCGGCGAGATCTACTGGCGGATGTACGAGGAGGTCGAGGCGGGCGAGCTCGAAGGCTGGAACGCCTCGGAGCTGCTCGTCAAGGCCGCTCAGGAGTTCCAGAACGCGATCGAGATCAATCCGATCAAGGTGCAGAGCTGGATCCACCTCGCCAAGGTCCATCTTGCTCGTGAGGAATGCGGAGACGCAAGAAGTGCGCTGAAGAAGGCGGGCGACAGCGATCCTACGCTCAGCGAGCAGGTTCAGATCGATCGACTGATGGAAGCACTGGCGGAATGCGGCAAGGGATGATCCCGAAGTGGCCGGGTTGGCTGGCCGAACACCCGAAACGGGACGATTCTAGAGAGACGTGTGTCAAGAAGATTGGGCCTGAAGGCCCGGAAATTGGAAAACCATGAGCGTCCAGACCTCCAGGCAATCTCCCGTATCCCCGGGTCGAAACCACTCGCCCGCCAAGAGCGGTGCGAATGTGATCGATCCGATTCGCGTGATCCGTCAGAATCTGACCCTGTTCACGGTGACCGGGATCCTCGGTCTGCTCGCGGGTACCGCCGCGTTCCTCGCGACCAGTGCATTGATGCCC
Source organism: Planctomycetia bacterium (assembly GCA_009936695.1). GTDB lineage: Bacteria > Planctomycetota > Phycisphaerae > Phycisphaerales > SM1A02 > UBA12014. The sequence goes on along the minus strand of JAACEA010000563.1, from coordinate 3,257 downwards.
GAGTTCGAAGGCGTCTCGACCTACCGACTGCTGGCGGAGATCGGTGGAGCGGATGATGCGCTCGGCTCCGACAATCGGAACGAGGACACGGTGGCTCGTCTCGCGTCCACCGAGGCGGCGATCGCCATTTCGGAGCCGTTGCTTCGGCGAGTCATCGACTCGGACGATGTCCAGACCATCAACTGGATGCAGCAGTGGCGGACGGACAATGATCAGATCAATCCGCAGGAGGCGCTGATCGAGTTGATGGAGGAGATCTCCGCCAGTCACGTCAAGCGGACCGAGTTCTTCCAGATCAAGTGGCGTGCGCAGAACCCCGACGACGTACTCGTCCTCCTGACGGAGGTCCAGAGTCAGTACGACGCGGAGCGACAGCGAAGCCGAGACCGAAGACTGAACGAGGCGATTCGGCCGTACCAGGCCAAGTTGGAGGAGATCGACGATCTCATCCTGACCCTCGAAGGCAAGATCAAGGACGAGATCGGGCAGAACAGCATCCTCGGTCTGGGCGACGACGCGGGTTCGATGCAGGAGGATCTGACCGCCCGCGAGCTCGAGCGGAACGAGATCCTGTCCGCGCTCGAGATGGGGATGGGTACGCAGGGGCAGTTGAACGCCAAGTTGAACGGGATCGCGGATCCCGAGCAGGAGGACATCCGAACCGCCGAGGCCGACATCGTCGTCCGGCAGGCGCTCACGGAGATCCAGTTGCTCCGCGGCATTCTCGCCGAGCACCGGCAGAGCTTCGGCCCCGACCACAGTCAGGTGAAGAAGACCGAGCGACAGCTCGACGCGCGGATCCGTGAGAAGGACCGCAAGATCCAGGAGATCATCAACCGCAACCTCGCGGCGGAGCTCACCTACACCAACAACCAGATCGAATCGTTGACCCGCACCGAGCGGATGCTCGCCGAGGAGATCGACATGGTCAGCCAGGCGCTGATCGAATCCACCGCGAACCTCGCATCCCTGCGGAAGCTCGAGTCTCGACTCGATCGCCAGGAGGTGCGCCGAGCGGAGATCATCCGCCAGATGGACGACATTCGTGCGGTGTTCCTCCGCGACGACTCGGACGCAGTCCAGCTGGTGACCGCCGTCCAGCGGCCCACCGAGGCGGTCTGGCCGATGTGGTACACCATGATTCCGGGTGTGACCATCCTTTCCTTGTTCCTCGTCGCGGGGCTCGTCTTCCTCAGAGAGATGCTCGATCAGCGCATCCGGTCGACGAATGATCTCGCCGCGATTCCCGGCAGCAGGATTCTCGGCGTGATTCCGGATCTCAAGGATGATCCCACCGACGCCTCGCGGGCCGAGACCGTGGTTCGCGATCACGCCAACTCGGTCGTCGCCGAGAGCTATCGTCAGTTCGCGACGGCCTTCCGCAAGGCCAGGGGCGAGGCCGACGCGAAGACCGTGCTCTTCTCGTCCGGGATGCCGGACGCGGGAACCACGTCGGTGGTGCTCAATCTCGCGGCGACCGCGGTGACCGCGGGGCGTTCCGTCGTCATCGTCGACGCGAACTTCCGGCGGCCTCGGATCGGTTCGATCCTCGGTCTCGATGCGGAGGCTCGGGGCTTCGGGGACGTGCTCTGCGAAGTCGCCTCCATCGACGACGTGATCCAGACCACCGCCGACGGCATCGCGGTCGTTCCGGCCGGGACCCCCGCGAATCGAGTGATCGAACGATTCGATGGCGACTTCGCCGGTCGCTCCCTGCAGGACCTCGCGTCGCGGTTCGACGTGGTGCTCATCGACGGCCCGCCGATGGTCGTGGCCAGCGAGTCCATGAGCATCGCTCATGCGGTCGATGCGACGGTGCTCGTGGTTCGTGCGTACTCGGAGCATCGCGGTCTGGTCGCACGACTCATCCGTCAGTTGAACGAACACTCGGGCGTGATGCTCGGCGTCGTCCTGAATCGACCTCGAAACACCGCGGGCGGTTACTTCCGCCGGAACTACGAGGCGATCGCCGCGTATTCGAACGACCAGGACCCGGAATGATCACGCTTCACGTGGTTGCGTGTTCGGCCGGGCGGTGGCCGGGAGGCTGATGTGATCGATGGCGGCACAATCCTCGTCACGGGTGGAGCAGGGTTCATCGGTTCCCATCTCGTGGACCACCTGCTCGAATCCCGCGCGAAGGTGGTCGTCGTCGATGATCTCTCCACCGGATCGCTCGCGAATCTCGAGTTCGCGACGCGGATCGCCGGTGATCGACTGCAGGTTCGTGAAGGACGGGTCTCCGACGTGCTGCCGACGCTCGACGCGGACGACTTCGCTGGATGCTTCCATCTCGCGGCGGCGGTCGGCGTGAGACTCGTCGTCGACGAACCGATCCGGACGATCGAGACGAACGTCCACGAGACGTCCGCGGTGCTCGAATTCGCCCGACGTGGGAAGGTTCCCACGCTCGTCGCGTCGACCAGCGAGGTGTACGGGAAGGGCACTCGCACGCCGTTCGCGGAGGACGACGACGTCGTCTACGGTCCGACCACGATGACTCGGTGGTCCTACGCATGCTCGAAGGCGATCGACGAGTATCTCGCGTTGGCGCATCACCGTCAGGGGCTCGCTCCCACGGTGGTGGTCCGTTTCTTCAATACGGTCGGTCCGCGACAGTCGGGCGAGTACGGGATGGTCCTTCCTCGGTTCATCGCGGCGGCGATGGCGGGGCGTCCCCTCGAGGTTCACGGCGACGGACGGCAGGCGCGGTGCTTCTGCGACGTACGCGACGTGGTTCCGGCACTTCCCCGACTTCTCGCCGATCGGGATTGTCACGGACGCGTGTTCAACCTCGGCCGAGATGATTCGATCGAGATCGGCGAGCTTGCGACGACGGTCCGCGATCGCCTGAAGAGCTCGAGCGGAATCCGGAACGTCTCCTACGCCGAGGTCTTCGAATCCGGCTTCGAGGACCTTCAGATCCGCCAGCCCGATCTGACGCGGGTGCGATCGGCGATCGGCTTCGAGCCGGAGATCGATCTCGACCGGACGATCGACGACATCGCATCGAGTCTTGCGGCGGAGGTTGGTGACCGATGATGTCGACCCCGATGCCGAACGTGTCCGACCCTGATTCGCAGAGCATGCTCTTCGAGTTCTGGAGCCTGCTCGTCCATCCGGACTTCGCCGAGGAGTTTCCGATCGCGCCTTCCGCGATGGGACTGCTGAATGCGTTCCTGCCGATCTTCCTCGTCGCCTTCATCGTCACGCTGCTCGCGGTCCCCCTGGTCCGGTGGCTCGCCGTGAAGTTCGAC
>JAACEA010000562.1 GCA_009936695.1 Planctomycetia bacterium | reverse complement strand
GGCGTTGCATCGGGTCCGCTGTCCGTGGACGGGCAGGCCCCGACGATGACGCTCGCCGCGGTAGGACCGGATGTCCTTGAGCCGCTGGACGTCCTGCGACACCTGGCGTCGCAGGGCACCCTCGACCACGAAGCTCGTGTCGAGGAGGGCGTTGATCGACGAGAGTTCCTCGTCGTTGAGATCCTTGGCGATCCGGTCGGGATCGATCCCCGTCTGCTCGCAGATGTCCGCGGCATACTTCTTCCCGATGCCGTGGATGTACTGCAGCGAGTAGAGGATCTTCTTACGTTCCGGAATGTCGACGCCGGCGAGACGTGGCATGCGATTGCTCCTGAAATCGGACGGCGGCGGGTCAGCCCTGCCGTTGCTTGAGACGGGGATTCTTCTTGTTGATCACGAACCGCTTTCCCTTGCGGATCACGATCTGGCAGTCTTTGGTGCGACGTTTGATGCTGCTGCGAACCTTCATGGCTGGTTCCTGCTGTTTCGTGTTTGAGGACTAGTGGCGATACGTGATTCGACCCTTGGTCAGGTCGTAAGGACTCATTTCGACGGTCACCCGGTCACCCGGAAGGATCCGGATGAAGAACTTTCTCATCTTCCCGCTGACGTAGGCGAGAAGTTCCTGGCCGTTCTCGAGACGCACCTTGAAGCGGGCATCGGGAAGTGCTTCCACGACTTCCGCATCAAGTGTGATTTTGTCCTCTTTGGCCATATGGAGTGATCGTTCCTGGGTGGTCGGGTTCCGGAGGTCAGGCGACCGCCGGAGCAAGGCGTGAATCCTCGACCCGAGCGGCCGAGGAGGTGAGGATGGTCGCACCCGAGCGGCCGACGGCCACCGTGTGCTCGAAGTGGGCGGCGACCGCGGCATCGACGGTTCGCACCGTCCAGCCGTCGGCGGCCGTTTCGACCGGGACCCCGCAGGCGGTTCCGTCGCCGCGTACCGCGGCGCCGGAAACCGATCCGACGAGGACCAGAATCGGCTCGATCGCGAGGACCATGCCCCGGCGAAGGGTGAAGTCACCCCGGCCGGCAAGGCCTCGCGTGAGATGGGTCGGCACCGCGGGGAACTCATGGAGATCCCGTCCGATGCCGTGCCCCGTGAAATCGTCCAGAACACCGTACCCGGCATCGAGCGCGAGTTCCTGAAGAATCCGTGCGATCTCGCTCCAGCGTCGGCCGGGGCGGATCAGATCGACCGCGGTGTCGAGCACCGTGCGGGTCGCTTCGAGGAGTTCGAGGCGATCGGCGGTGACCGCCCCCACCGGGACCGAGATCGCCGCATCGGCGCACCAGCCCTCGAGGCGGGCGCCGCAGTCGATGGAGACGATTTCGCCGCCGCGCAGGCGTCGGTCGCCGGGAATGCCGTGGATCACCTCGTCGTCGACGCTCACGCAGGCCACCGCCGGGAAGGGCCGGCCGGCATCCGTCTCGTCCGCGGGCTGCCCCACGAAGAGCGGTTCGGCACCGGCGCCGAGCAGCACGTCCTCGACCGCCGTGGCGACATCCGAGGTCCGGTTGCCGATGATGCAGGCGGCGTGGGCCGCCTCCAGGGCACGGGCCACGACGTCGCCGCAGGCCGCGATCCCCGCCACATCCGCGTCCGACCGAATCGCGATCGACGACGACCGACGCGTGGCGTCGTTCAGTTCGATTCGTGATGGGACGGGTCGGATCATGGTTGGTTCGGTTTCGCCGGATCAGCCGCGGCGGCTCTTGATCTTCGAGCCACCCTTGCCGTCACCGGAGAGGAAGCCCGCGTAGTTCCGCATGAGGAGATTGGCCTCGATGCGCTGGATGATGTCGAGTCCGACGCTGACCACGATGAGCAGTCCGGTGCCGCCGAGGAAGCTGGCGACGAAGAACGGGATCTGCAGTCGTTCCGCGATCATGGTCGGGATGATCGCGATGATCGCGAGGAACCCGGCGCCGACGTAGGTGATTCGTTCCATCACCGTCTCGAGGTACTCGGCGGTCCGAGGTCCGGGACGGATGCCGGGAATGAACGAGCCGTACTGCTTCAGCTGCTTGCTCATGTCGTCCGGGGAGAACTGGACCGTGGTCCAGAAGTAGCTGAAGAAGTAGATCAGGATGATCTCGAAGATCACGTACGGATACGCCCCGATCTGGAAGTTGTCCGCGAGGAATCCGGTCGTCGCCATCCACCAGTCCGCGCCGCCGCCCTGCGAGGCGCGGGTGTTGAGCCATCCGAAGATGGAGGACGGGAAGATCATCAGCGAACTCGCGAAGATGATCGGCATCACGCCCGCGTGGTTGATCCGCAGCGGGAGGTAGTGACGCTGTCCGCCGACGACCTTGCGTCCGTCGCGGGTGTGCTTGGCCTGCTGGATCGGGATCCGCCGCTGCGCGACGGTGATCAGGATCGCCCCCGCGGTGACCAAGACGAACGAGGACGCCAGGAAGATGACCTCGAGCAGTCCGATGCCACCGGTGTCGTTCTGCTGGCTGGGGTCGAATTCGGAGATGATCCAGCTGATCGCCTCCGGAAGCCGGGCGAGGATGCCCGCGGTCAGGATGACCGAGACGCCGTTGCCGATCCCGTACTTGTCGATCTGCTCGCCAAGCCACATCAGGAAGATGCTGCCGGCGGTGAGCCCGACGATGCCGGATGCGAAGAAGATCATGCTCGAGCCGCCCGCGAGGAACTGCGGCTGCACGAGATTGCTGGATCGGAGGTACGAGAGCCACATCACGGCCTGGACGATGCAGAGACCCACCGTCGCGTATCGCGTCCACTCCTGGATCTTCTGCTGTCCGCTGGCCCCCTCCTTCTTCAGTTCCTGGAGGCCCGGGAGCACCGAGTTCAGGAGCTGGAAGATGATCGACGCCGTGATGTACGGCATGATGCCGAGGCCGAAGATCGTCGACTGGCTCAGCGAGCCGCCGGAGAAGATGGAGGCGAACTGCGCAATCCGACCGAAGCCGGATTCATCCTGCGTGGCCTTGGCCGCGGACTCCGCCAGCTGCGTCTGATCGACGCCGATGAGCGGAACCCAGAATCCGATCCGATAGATGACCAGCATGCCCAGGGTGAAGAGCACCTTGTTGCGCAGGTCGGGGATTCGGAAGATGTTCAGGAACGCGTTGAGCATCGGTGGTCCGGAGTCGGTTCGGTCGAAGGAATCAGCACTCGACCGCGGTGCCACCCGCGGCCTCGATCTTCTGCTTGGCGGAGGCGGAGAACTTCGCCGCCTTCACGTCGAGCTTCTTGCTCAGTTCGCCCTCGCCGAGGACCTTGAGCCCCAGGGCGGTGTTGCGAACCACCCCACGCTTCGCGAGCAGCGCGACGTCGACCGTCTCGCCGGCTTCGCAGAGCTCCTCGAGGGCCTTCACGTTGATCACGTGATAGTGGGTGCGGAAGCGGGCGTTCGAGAAGCCCCGCTTCGGGAACCGCTGGTAGAACTGCTTGCCACCCGCGTCATAGCCGGCGCGGCGGGAATAGCCGGAACGGCTCTTCATGCCCTTGTGGCCTCGACCGGAGGTCTTACCGGTGCCGCTGGCGTCGCCGCGACCGATACGCTTCCGCTGCTTGTGCCGCCCAACCTTGGCGGTGATGTCGTGAATCATCATGGCTCGGGTGCTCCCTGCCGGATCGATCGGACGCGTGGTCCGGCCGATCAGTGTGTCGAATGAATCAGCCGGTGGACTCGCCACCACCTTCGGTGGGCTTCGGTGCCTCCGCGGCCGGTGCTTCGGCCGCCGGAGCCGCCGCGGCCGGAGCCGCTGCGGGAGCGCCGCCACCGGAACCACCCCGGCCACCACCACCGCCGCCGCCTCGGCGACCACCACCACCACCACCACCACGGCGACCGCCGCGACGGCGATCCTCACCGACGGTGTTCACGGGCGCCTTCGCCCGCTCGGAGGAGGCTTCCTGGGGCATGAAGGCCATGCCGCGTCGAACCGACTCCTCGACCTCGGTCTCGCCGATCTCGACGCCGCGAAGCGCCTCCACCGTCGACCGGAGTCGAAGCTGCCCATGCGAGCAGCCTCTCATGTGGCAAGCGCCTCCTCATAGCTGCCCCCTCTCTGAATCTCTTACAGCGAGCCCTAACCCCCCTGCAGATCGACAAAAAAGCAGGCGCATGTCTCCCAGATTGGCGCACCCCCTTCTGCCTGCATCCTTGGCCTTGGCTTCGGCAGCTCCTGCGTCCTT
>JAACEA010000561.1 GCA_009936695.1 Planctomycetia bacterium | reverse complement strand
GGGCCTGGACCGCGGCCTTGACGAAGAAACTCATGAAGCCGAGTCCGACCCCGTGCTTCTCGGCGAAGGCTTCCTTGTACTCCTTGCGGATCGCCATCGACCGGGTCATGTCGACTTCGTTGAAGGTCGTCAGCGTGGCGGCGGTCCGCTGGCTCTCGACCAGTCGTTCCGCGATTCGACGCCGAAGCTTGGTCATCCGCACGCGGCGGACCTCCCGGCTTCCGGGGGCGGTGTTCGAGGTGGGAATCGGGACGGGGGCCGGCGCCGGCGCGGCCGGTGCGGGGGCCGCCTCGGCGGGGGCGGGGGTCGGCGCGGCGGCCTTCGCCGAGGCCGCTTCGAGGACATCGGACTTGGTGACGCGTCCGGCCGGTCCGGATCCCTTCAGCGTTCCGAGGTCGATTCCTTCATCCGCGGCGAGCTTCTTCGCCACCGGCGTGGCCTTCACGTCGTCGTTCGCGGCCACCGCCGGGGTCTCGGCGGGCGCCGCGGCGGCGGTTTCGGCCGGGGCTGCAGCGTTGCCGGCGGGCTTTTCGGCATCGGTGTCGATGCTGCCGATCACGACGCCCACCGCGAGTTCGGCGCCGGTCTCGCCGGTCGCGGAGAGCACGCCCGAGGCGGGGCTGGTGATCTCGAGCGTCGCCTTGTCCGACTCGATCTCGAGGAGGATGTCGTCCTTGTCGACCCAGTCGCCGGTCTGTTTCATCCAGGTACCGACGGTGACTTCGGAGATCGATTCGCCCGGGCTCGGGATGGTGATTTCCACGCTCATGGGTAGGCGTCGCCCTTTGCTGGGTACGGATCCTCATGCGGAGGATCGATGTGGGACGGGGCCGTTCGGTCGCGTGACCGGACGACGGGGATGGATCGAATCAATTCGAACGCGAGGTCTTGCGGGCATCACGCTTGTCGGACGACCGCTTCTTCGGTGCGGTGTCGCCGCGGGGCTTTCTGTCGAGGCCACCGTCGATCGCCGCGAGCACGATCTCCTGCTGCTCCTGCTCGTGCATCGCGGTCGAACCGCCGGAGGGGCTCGGGCTCGCGACCCGGGTGATGTCCTCGATCTCGATCTCGAGCATCTCCCGCATGGATCGATCCACGAAGTAGAACGCACCGTGGTTGCGCGGCTCCTCCTGGACCCAGGTGACGGTCTCGTAGTTCGGATATCGATCGAGGATGCGCTTGACGTCGCCCGCGGGGAACGGCGCGATCTGCTCGATTCGGACCATCGCGACGTCCTTGCGGTCGACCGCGTCCCGGCGACTCGCGAGGTCGTAATAGACCTTGCCGGAGCAGAGGATCACCTGTCGCACCGCATCCCGGTCGCCGCCGGACTCCTCGAAGCGGGTGTCGTCGATGACGTTGACGTAGCCGCCGGTCAGGAAGCGTGAGATCGGGCTTCGCGACGCCGGGAGGCGAAGCATGCTCTTGGGGGACATCACGATCAGGGGCTTTCGGAACGACTGGTTCATCTGCCGCCGGATGAGGTGGAAGATCTGCGACGCCCGCGTGGGGGCGCAGACCACCATGTTCTCGTCGGCGGAGAGTTGCAGGAACCGTTCGAGTCGCGCCGAGGAGTGCTCCGGTCCCAGGCCCTCGTTTCCGTGGGGGAGGAAGAGGGCGAGTCCCGACGACCGTTCCCACTTCTTCTCCGCGGAGGCGATGAACTGGTCGACGATCACCTGCGCGCCGTTCACGAAGTCGCCGAACTGCGCCTCCCAGATGATCAGCATCCGGGGATCGGTGAGCGAATAGCCGTACTCGAATCCGAGGCACGCCTGTTCCGTGAGCGGGCTGTTGTGGACGCAGAACTTCGCCTGGCCTTCGCGGATCTCGTTGATCGGCATGTGCCGCTCGGCGGTCTTCTGGTCGTGCACCACCATGTGGCGGTGGCTGAAGGTGCCGCGTTCCACGTCCTGGCCGGTGAGTCGGATGGGATGTCCTTCGAGGAGGAGACTCCCGAAGGCCAGCGCCTCGCCCGTCGCCCACTCGATCTCGTCGTTCTCGTACAGCTTGCGGCGGTTGTCGAAGCCGCGCTTGAGCGTCTTGTGATGGGCGAAGCCATCGGGGAGCCGCTCGATGCCTTCGAAGACCTCGTCGAACGTGGCGCGATCGATGCCCGTCTCGATCGAGGTGATGTCGTATTCGTCGGTGAGTCCCTCCCAGAGCGATCCGAACGCCTCGATCCGCGGGTCCTCGGGCTTCGCCTCGGCCTTCGCCTGGGCCTCGTCCATGACCTTCATGTACGCGGCCTGCATCTCGACGAAGCGGCCCTCCTCGACGAGTCCTTCGGCGACCAGTCGGTCGCGATAGATCTTCGCGACGGAGGGGTGCGCCTTGATCCGGTCGTACATCGCGGGCTGGGTGAACTTCGGCTCGTCCGCCTCGTTGTGGCCGCGTCGGCGGTAGCACCACATGTCGATCACGACGTCGTTGTGGAACGCCTGCCGGTACTCGACCGCGAGCCGGGCGACCCAGGCGACGGCTTCGGGATCGTCGCCGTTCACGTGGAAGATCGGCGCGTCGATCATCTTGGCGATGTCGGTGCCGTAGTGACCACTGAAGGAGTCGGTCTGTTCGGTGGTGAAGCCGATCTGGTTGTTGACGATCACGTGAAGCGTGCCGCCCACGGTGTAGCCGTCGAGCCTCATCATGTTGAAGCACTCGGCGACGATGCCCTGGCCGGCGAACGC
>JAACEA010000560.1 GCA_009936695.1 Planctomycetia bacterium | reverse complement strand
GGATGATTCGCTCTTCGCCGACGGCCACGGCACCCAGGTGACGATCGAACTCGAGGGCCGGTACCAGAAGGGGCGAGCCTCGGTCGACGAGTACCTCGAACAGACCGCGATCGCGAACCCGCATGCTCGATTCACCTACGTGAATCCCGCGAACGAGACCATCGAGTTCCCGCGGGCGGTCGACGAGCTTCCGCCCGAGGCGAAGGAGATCAAGCCCCATCCGAAGGGGATCGAACTCGGCACGCTGATCCAGATGCTCGAGCGAACCGAGAAGACCCAGCTCGGAGCCTTCTTCAAGGACGAGTTCTGCCGGGTGGGGCCGCGGGTCGCGAAGGAGATCTGTGCCAAGTCGAATCTGACGGATCGGACCTGGGTCAAGCAGGTCGGCCATTCCGAAGCCGAAGCGCTCTACAAGGCGATTCAGGATGTGCGGATCATGGCCCCGCCCACCGACTGTCTGGTCCCGATCGGGACCAAGGCGATGCTGGCCGGGCTTCTCAAGGAGGTCAAGGCCGAATTCTTCGCGGCGAGCAGTCGTCCGGCGGCGGTGTACCGGGGAAATCCCTTCCAGATCGAGGTGGACATCGCGTACGGCGGCGACCTTCCCGGCGATGAACTCGGGCGGGTCATTCGCTTCGCGAACCGGGTCCCGCTGCTCTACCAGCAGTCCGCGTGCTGTTCGTTCAAGGCCGTGGTCGAGGCCGGATGGCGCAACTACGGGCTCCAGCAGGCCCGAGGCAGTCTCCCCTCCGGACCGGTGGTGGTGATGATCCACATGGCGAGCACGTGGGTGCCTTTCACCAGCGAGTCGAAGGAGGCGATCGCCGATTACGACGAGATCCGGAAGGAGATGCGTCTCGCATTGCAGGAGTGCGGCCGCAAGCTGGGCACCTATCTCCGTCTACGCCAGAAGATGCGGCGCGAGTCTGAACGCCGCAACGTGTTCGCCAGGTACATCGGCGAGATCTCGATGGCGTGCGAACGGATCACCGGGTCGGACGCCGGCGAGATCCGTGACGCACTGGAGAGCATCGCGGAAAGGAAGACGGCGGAAGCGGATCAGCAGCTCGATGACGAGGGGCGGGTCGTCGACGACGGAGGCCGTCTCGCGGCCGACGACTCGGTCATCATTCTCGAGCCGGCCGGCGCATCCGGAGGCGACGATGAGGCCGCCGGCGGTGGTGATTCGCTCTTCGCGGATCTGGCACCGCCCAAGAAGTCACGCGGCAAGATCGTCAAGAAGAACACTCGGAAGACCACGAAGAAGAAGCGTTCCGGCACGACGTCGACGAGGCGCCGCAAGTCGGACGGTTGAGCCAGCAAAGGAATTCGCGACTCATGGCAACCACGCCAGCAGGTGATTCGAAGAAGCCGGCTTCCCGCAAGAAGGTCAAGAAGACCTCTGCGAAGTCCACCGGGAAGTCCGCCACGAAGGCGGGTGGCTCGTCGCTGGGCACGAAGAAGAAGCGACGCAAGGCCTCCGGGGTCGTGGATCCGGACGCCAAGGCGAAGATCGACGCCCGGACCGTCGATCGCATCGAGGCGCTGGGCGCGTCCGTGGTGAAGCAGAGCCTGAAACTCGCGGATCCCTTCGTGGACGTCCCCACCCGGTCGATCTCCAATGTCCGATTCAACAAGTCGAAGCGCCTCCTCGAGATGGGCGACGCGAAGCAGCGTCGAATGCTCTTCAATCTCGGGCAGGCCAAGAAGTTCATGCAGACGATGCTGGTCGCGGATGGATGTCGTGACCTGGTCCAGGCGGGAAAGACCCTCAGCCTTCGTGGCATGTACTACAAGTCGCTGCACACCATCGCAGGCACCAAGGAGAAGACGTTCGACGGCCAGGAGGAGTCGGACGTGGTGCTCGAGGATCTCGAGGTGTCGATCGACTCCCTTCGCGAGAACCTCCACGTCTTCGCGAAGAAGCGGGGGACGATGGTCGGCAACATCACGGTCTTCGACAACGGCGACGAGATCAACTGCCGCCGACTGGGCACGGGGGGTTACGCGATCCCCTCGATCTGCGAACCGAGCGTCATCCAGTTCGGCAAGTGCGAGGCTGATTTCGTGCTGCACGTCGAGAAGGACACGGTCTGGAGTCGATTCAACGAGGACCGATTCTGGGAGACCCACAACTGCATCCTCACCGAGGGTTCGGGGCAGCCGCCCCGCGGCGTCCGGCGGCTCCTGCATCGCTTGAACACGGAGCTGGGACTGCCCATCTACTGCCTGCTCGACTGTGATCCATGGGGACATTACATCTACAGCGTCATCAAGCAGGGATCGATCAACCTCGCGTACGAGAGCGGGCGAATGGCGGTGCCGGAGGCGAAGTATCTCGGAATTCGATCCGACGACTACGCACGGTGCGGGCTCTCCGACGACGTGAAGATCGAATTGAACAATCGGGACCTCGAACGTGCGAAGCAGATCGCCGCCTATCCCTGGTTCGCCGATCGGCGGATCTGGCAGAAGGAGATCAAGCGAATGCTCTCGAACGGCTTCAAGATGGAGGTCGAGTCCCTTATCACCAAGGACATCTCGTACGTCACCGAGACCTACGTCCCCGAGCGACTCAAGGCGAAGGACTGGATCGACTGATCTCTTCGGTTCGATCCCCGGTCGAACCGTCCGGGATGTTCCGGGGCAGGGAGATCGTGAAGTCGCTTCCCTGGCCGGCGAGCACGTCGAGGCTGATTCGGCCGCCGTGCTCCTCCGCGATTCGGCGGGCGGTGGGGAGGCCGAGTCCCGAGCCGCCATGCGTGCCGCTGACGTAGGGATGGAAGATCGTGTCCCGCATCTCCTCGGGCACGCCCGGCCCGCTGTCGATGACGTGCACGGAGACGTCCGCGTCCGTCGCGGTGATCCTGACCAGCAGCTCCCGAGGGCGTTCCGGGGGGTTCCCCTCCATCGCATGAACGGCGTTGATCAGGATGTTGAGCAACGCCTGCTTGAACATCGCCGCGTCCATCTCGGCCTCGATCGGATGACCGGGAAGGTCGGGTCGAAGGACGACTTCGGCGGCGTCGGCCTGCGGATGGAAGAAGTCAAGGACGTCCTCGACGACACGGACCAGGTCCGTCGGTTCCCGATCGAGCTGGAACCGGCCAGCGAAACGAAGGAAGTCGGCGAGGATCGTGCGGAGCCGATCGGCTTCGCGGACGAGGGCGTCCACTCGTCGGAGCATCGGGGTCGTCTCGTCTTCGGGCGCATCGAGATCCCGGATCGCCTCCTCCACGAGCTGGGCGTTGAGAATCACCGTCGATAGGGGATTCTTGATCTCGTGTGCGAGGCCGCCAGTGAGCGAGCCGAGTTCGGCGAGCCGCTCCGCGTCGGCGGCGCGTCGTTCGGCTTCCCGTGCGCGTTGCTCGCGGATCGAGATCGCGCGTCGGGCCGCCGCCGCGACGATCGCTGCGCCAAGCACGAGGCCGGTGATCACACCCCAGATGAACGGGCTCATCGCATCTGCGCTCCAGAAGGCTCGTGATGAAGAACGACCCGCGGGCCGGAGATCGGCCGGCGGGTCGATTCGATCATCTGCGCCATTCGCGAGATCCGTCGCCTCACTCGATCAGTCGGTCGACGGTTCGGTTGTGACCGCGACGTCGGGCTTGGCTTCGGTCATGGACCCCTGGGCGGCACGCGTCTCCACGGCACGGGCCTTGGTCGCCGACCAGCCCTTGGCCCCGTCGTTTGCGTCGTAGATCACCCGTTCGCCGTCACGGAACGTTCGGAAGCCCTCTTCCTGTTCGATGACGGTGAAGTGCACGAAGATATCCTGACCCTCCGGGCCGACGATGAAGCCGTAGCCCTTTCGGGGATCGAACCATTTGATTTCGCCTTCGATTTCAATCAGGTTCGTATCAGACATGTCTGGAATTCTCTCATCAGAAGGTGGTTCATGGGCTCGACGTTGCCGAACCCGTTGCGGTTCCCGCGGAGCGACGTGGTCGTCTCCGTATCCACCGGGAAGTGGCGTCTTCGGGCCGCTCCATCGTTGATGGATACTGAACAAGCCCACAACAACTGACGTCTCTCTCCGGTTCCCAGATTCTCCGGATAAGGCCCACTTTTCGCAACCCTTGTTTCGCGAGATTCCCGGAACTCCCTCGGATACGTGCAAAACTTCGATTCCGACGCGATTGCCCACAAGCGATTCAGAAGCCGGGCGGCCAGTACCGTCGTAGCGCAAGAAAAGGCCCCGAACCACATGTTGGTTCGGGGCCTCGACGTTCAAAATCAGGGTTCTGGGGATCAGGCCGGGGCTTCCGAACGGCCACCGCCTCGGCGTCCGCCGCTGCGTCGACCACCGTCACCATCGCCGTCTCCCTCGCCGTCGGCCGGCGGATCCATCAGTGCGCGTCGGGAGAGCTTGATACGGCCCGTGTCGTCGACGTTGATGACCTTGACCTTCACGGAGTCGCCGATTGACACGATGTCACTCACGGACTTCACGAAGCCGTGGGCGAGCTCGGAGATGTGGCACATGCCATCGGTGCCGGGTGCGAGTTCGATGAAGGCACCGAAATCCTTGACCGACACGACCTTGCCGTCGTAGACGGTTCCGACGCGGATCTCCGCGCCGAGGGCTTCCACTTCAGCCTTGCACTGCAGCCCCATTTCGCCATCGGTCGAGCCGATGAGCACGGTGCCGTCCTCTTCCACGTCGATCGAGCAGCCGGTCCGCTCC
>JAACEA010000559.1 GCA_009936695.1 Planctomycetia bacterium | reverse complement strand
GGCACGTTGCCGCGGATGACCCAGGTGCCGGGCAGACCGAAATCGTCGATCAGGTTGCCGCCCGCGATGTCCGCCGGGGTTCCGGCGACCGCGGCCCACGACTGCAGCGTCACGTTGCTGGCCTGCGCGGCCGCGAAGGTGGTGCCGGTGAGGTCGTTGTAGCTGCCGACGATGAAGAACCAGGAATACCCGGTGAGGTCGACGTTGACGCTGATCACGTCGAGTTGGCCATTGGAGCCCCAGTCGTCGTTCTCGATGGTGTGAAGACCACCCGCGAGCGACGTGATGAACGTCGGGTTGTTGCCCTGGGCGCCGAAGACCTCCCAAGCCATCTCTTCCCCGACCATCGTGCCACCCTGGTTGATACCAAAGCCGAACGCGATGTTCTCGAGCGAGGTGTTGGTGGTTTCGAACGCATTGCCCCAGGTGATGGGACCACCGGGCACGCCGATGTTGGTGTTGAACTCGCCGTTGTCGATCTGGTAATCGGCAGTGGCGACGCCGGCCATGCAGAGGACTGCAGCACTGGCAAGAGTCAGATTCTTCATCTCTTGAATCTCCTTGAAACCGTCCGCGGAACGGTCGAACGTGATGCGACGACACCGTCGCACCATGGGGTACGAATCGGCTTCGCGTGCGTCCAGCAGGTCTTCTGGGAGGGAGACTGTGGGAACGGAACGACGAAAAGCCACGTCGAACACACGTTCGACGTCCCTTTTCACTCGTTGCACGTTCCCAAACGTGCGCCTCCGATCAAGAGGGTACCTCGGGACGGCGGAATGCAACCTCCAATTCCACTCAGTCGCGCAAAAAAGGCTCCGCAAGGCCCCATATCGGGTCAAGAGGCGGCATCCAGGCTCGCCGTGTCGGAGAGCCTCCGGTTCTCGGACCTTTTGGCGGGTCGGTGAATCTCGTCAATCCTGTTCGACGAGATACCAGCCATCGCCGAGATCCACGGTCCAGTTGGTGTTGTCCCAGACGTTCCCGAGGTTTCGCAATGGCTGGTAGCTGGAGGGTCTGCCGACGAACTCCGGGGGCGTCGCGACGAAGAACATGCCGCCGTTGCCGCCCCCATTGATCTGGAACCCGATGTGTTCACGCGTCCGCGCCTTCCGAATCTGGCGAAATCGAAGGATGCCGACCCGGGTCCCTCGTGGAAACGTCTCGCCGGAGGCCACTCGATCCGCGACGGCCTGCAACGAGGCCTTATGCAGCTTGAAGTTCATCCGGATCGGCCAGTCGGTCAACGGGACGCTGATGACGGCGAGTGGAACGAGGTAGCCCAGAAGGCGTCGCCGCATGGAGATCGGCTGCATGGGGAGCGCAAGCAGGACGAACTGCAGGAGCATGATGGGGAGGCTGGCAAAGACGATCATGGCGACCAGGATCCAGTGGCCGCCCAGACCCGAGTACAGGATGATCGTCACGGCGAAGATCAGGAACGCCCAATGAAGCAAGCGGCAGGTTCCGATCAGGCCACGGCGGAATCCGAGGTTCGCGACCTTGCCCATCGTCCGCGGGAGGTCGGGATCGAAGCGCCGCCCGCACTCCGGGCAGACCTTGCGGGTGACCCCTCGGAGTGGATGCCCGCAGCCGATGCAGCATCGATCGTGCGTTCGAGCGTCCAGGCTGTCGTTCAAGCGTCCGTCAGGCGGCATTCGACGTCGACCCTGCAGAATGGTTTGGCGTGTGATCTCGGCCTTGGAAACGAGGCTAGCCGATCGAATCGTCGCGTGCTCCGATGATCGCAGGTCCGCGACGACCGGTGGGTCAACGACGCCGTTCCCAGCCTTCCGCGAGACGCCAGCAGCGGTGGATCCGCTTGTTCCGGAAGTCCTCCGGGACGGATCGATTGCTGATCTCCCGGCAACCGAAGTTGCCGGGAACGGCGTCCGCCTCCATCTCGAAGCTTCGAGAGTTCGTGGAGAAAAGGATCTCGCCTTTCGGCGCGACGAAGCGCGCGAGATCACGGATCAGCGCGGGATGGTCGCGGTCGATCGAGAAGGAGCCCGCTTTCATGCGCTTCGAATTCGAGAAGGTGGGGGGATCGCAGATGATCGTGTCGTATCGATCCGCGACCCCTCTCTTTATACTGATATGCACATGTAGATGAATATAAT
>JAACEA010000008.1 GCA_009936695.1 Planctomycetia bacterium | reverse complement strand
CGCCGAGTCGCGTCGCGAGCCGGGGCCACGTCTGAAACGGTGCCGTGTCGCCACAGGCGGCGAGACGAGCGGCGCGGAGAAGCCAAGCGAAGAGGTCGCGTGCCTCCGGCGCGTCCTCAGCCGAATCGGCGGGTCGCTCGAGCCACGCGGACTCCGCGTCCAGTTCGCGGCGAAACTCGGCGAGCATCGCCGCGGTCTCGGCGGGATCGTTGGAGTCCGGGGAAGGTGAATCCGTCGTCGTTGGTCTGGTCATGGGTTGTCCTTCCTCGACGACGCTGCCCGTCGCGAGGCGAGAGGTGGCCCGCCGACGAGGGCGGGATCTCGGTCGAGAATTCTGCATGCAGGGCGACGCGAATCGCCGGTCCGGACGATCGCAGCCGCACGTCGCCGTCCAGCGATGCGTCGAACGAACGACCACCAGCCGCCGGGCGGTCGATGGGGTCGATTCGATCTTGAAGACGCACGTTCACGTGGTGGACTCCGGACCCCAGTCCGCCTCACCGTCGTGTATCGCGACGAGACGCTCCTGGTGGTGTCGATGCCGGTCGAGCATCCGGGATCGGATGCCCCTGGTGAAACGGCCGACCGACGACTTCACATCGTGCCGGAAACCGCTCCAGAGGGTGTACGCGGCGGGTACGTCGTCCCTGACCGGAATTCCGGCGACGATCCGGATTTTCTCTTCGGAAGACCAGGCGACCACGACCCTTCGTGACACTCGATATCCGAACGCCCGCATCCGCTTCTCCGGCGTCGGAGGTGACGTGATCTCGAAGGTGACGATGTGGACGTGATGAGACGCGGTTCGAACCGCGGCCAGCAGCCGGTCCGACAGGAGGGACTCGTAGGCCCGAGCGAGCCGTTCGAACCGAGGATCCGAGGTCCCGTCGCCGTGATCCCGCTCGGCCGCCCTCGCCGCGTCGAGAAGATCCTGACCGAGCAGGTCCCACCAGCGTTCCGCCCGTGTCCCGAGAACGTGCTTGCGGACATGCTCGTCACGCCTTCTCCGCGAGGCGAATCGCAGTGGGCTCGATGGCTCCACCGGCGATTCGACGGCGAGGAGGGATGCGAGATCGAGATGGATGTCCGTGGCCGTCATTCGTCGGAGCCCTCGGACTCGGCGAGGCTTCTCGACAACAGCCCGCCCACCATCGGAAAGAGCGTGGCCCGCGCGGACCGATAGTTCGAATTCCGTTTCTCACCGGCGTTCAACGAGGGAAGCCCGAGGAGATCCCGAAGCCGCTCGCTCGAAAGCGGTTCGAAGATCCACCGGGCATGCAGTTCCGTGCGACGCCGATCGATCTCGTCGAGGCGCTTGTGGCCCATGCCCGGATGGCCCGCGATTTCGTCGTCGCAGGCGATGAGCTCCCGGCGAACATCGTCCCATCCCTCGCGAATCGCCGTCTCCACTGCCGCCACGCCGCCCACCACATCGCCCTCAAGACGCTTCAGGAAGACCGCTCGATCATCCATGTCCGGGTCGAGCAGGAGCCAGGTGTGCAGGGCCGCCGTCATCTCGACCGCATTCGGCCGCGGGCCGCGGATCTCCAGTCGAAGAACGGGTTCATGATCGAGCAGTGAATGCAGCAGATCGAATCCCGCCGCCGACCCGCCGTCGTTTCGCCCCTCGATCGTCCCGCCCCAGCCGCCGTCGGGCCCCGTATCGAAGGAGCCCGGCCCCCGGACCCCCTCGGGAAGCCCCACCATGCCGCCCCGTCCCGCGCTTCGTACGAAGGACACCGCACGCCGCCGGACGAATGAGCGGGCCGCGATCCGTTGGAGCGTCTCCTCCTTCTCGAGGTCGAGAAACTCAGGGTTGCGATAGAGACCGTCGGCGCGGCGCCGATCCGCGTCCGCGGCGAGTTCGGCCACGAAGTCCTCCGCGGCGGCGGTATCGGTCGAGAAGAGGTCTTGAAACTTCGGCCGCACCCGGTGGCTTCCAGGATCGGCCCGACGCCCGGACAGGACGATGTCCCAGATCCGCGTCTCCACCGCCACCCAGAAGGCGCCCGCCACGGACGGATCTTCCGTCCCGGCGACGATCGCCTCGACGATCACCCGCCATCCCTCCGATTCCTGACTTGATCCGGGTTGCTCGCCCACCGCACCTCCTCGTCGCCGACGCCCGTTCGAGCCCGCCCGTACCGCACGGGTGGCCGTCGACATCATCGCCGAAAACGCCGGGCCTCACCCGGCGGGCCAGAGCAGGGCGAGGACCGCCGCGTTGAGCCCCGCTGAAACGGTCGCATCGAGCAGGTCGGTCAACATGAACCGGACCGGTTTTCCAAGAAACGACGCGCCACACAACGGCCCGACCCCGTAGGCGAGGAATCCGATCATCAAGGCGGGCCCGAACACCGCACCGAACGTGGCCGCGTCGGTGACGGCCAGCGAGACCACCCACGCGGAGCCGAAGGCGATCAGGAGGTAGAGGACCATCGACAACCCGAGGTTCGCCCCGAAATTGGGCTTCGAAGGTCGAATCGTCAGCGTTCCCCAGGGCCCTTGGCGATAGCGGGCGAGGAACGCTTCGCTTCGATAGTCCGCGGGATCCTCGCAGTTCGGAAACATGTAGAGGCCCGGTTCGATGTCCATGGCGGCGATGGCCTCCACCAACGGAACTTCGTTCGGAAGCGGCCGAATGTCGCAGCGGTGATGCGGCAGAACCATCCAGGCGAGGAAGCTGTACGCGAACACGGCGACCGCCGCGAGCAGCACGGGGAGCAGGAGCGACGCGATCGGGATCATGAGTCACCTCCGGTCCCAGTCTGTCGTCGCTTCGCGGCGGCGTCAATTCGAACGCGCTGCGTCAGCCCAGACGGTAGATCCGCCTCGCGTTCCCTTCGAGAACCGCCGCTTGAACCGCCTCGGGGTGATCCGCGAGGAGTGATCGCGTCGCCGTCACCCAGCGTTCGAGCGATCCTCCCAGCTCGCACACCGGCCAGTTGCTACCCCAGACGAGACGGTCCGCCCCGAACCGCTCGAACGCGAGATCGAGAAACGGCCGGAAGGTCTCCGCCGTCCATTCCGCCCCGGAGGAACATTCGATGAGCCCCGACAGCTTCGCGACCACGTTCCCCCGGTCGGCGATCCGCCGCAGCCCTTCCGCCCAGACCGGCGTCACCCCCGACGTGACCTCCGGTCGTCCGAGATGATCGAGCACGAAGCGCGTCCTCGGACACGCGTCCACCAGTGCGGTCGCGGCTTCAAGCTGATCCGG
>JAACEA010000558.1 GCA_009936695.1 Planctomycetia bacterium | reverse complement strand
GGGATTTGGCCTGCCCGAGGCTGGCTGCCGGCACCGGTGCTGCCGGTCCGAGCTTGGTCCGCCTCTTCGGCTTCTTGAGAGTGGTCTTCTTCTTGGCGGCCTTCCTACGGGTCGTCTTCTTCTTGGCGGTCTTCTTGGCAGCCTTCTTACGCGTGGTCTTCTTGGCGACCTTCTTTCGGGCCGCCTTTTTCTTCTTCTTGGCCATGAACATGGCTCCTTTAGTTGCGCTGTCGGAGTGTCGGAGAGAGTGGCCGGCGCAACGACGACTACTCGCAAGAAATTTGTACCCTCTTCGGACGACTATGGGAAGAACCTTGACAAAAAACGTTCGCGAGTCGATCGAGGCGGGAATCCGCCCCGTTCGACTCTGCGTGGTGGGTGCGGAAGGTCGACTCGGCTCTTCCATCCTTCGTCATGCCGAATCCCAGGGATGCGAGGTGACGAGACCGATCGGACGGGGCGAGGAACCGGCGACAACCCGCGAACGCCAGTTCGACGTGGTGCTGGACGTATCGACGGTCGAAGGCGTGCATCGCGCCTGCAGCATCGCGGAAGCGCACGAAATGCCGCTTCTGGAGTGCGTGACGAGTCTCGATGCATCCGCCGAATCCGCCCTGAAGGCATTGGAATCGCGAATTCCCGTGCTTGTGGCGTCAAACACGTCCCTGGGAATCGCCACGCTCCGAATGGCGCTCGGCGCGGTGTCGAGTGCGCTGGAGGACTGGTCGGTATCGATCTCCGAAACGCATCACTCGAACAAGATCGATCGTCCGTCCGGTACCGCACGATCCATCGTTGCGGATCTTCAGGCAGGGGGTCGATCGGTCGATCACGCGGACGTCGTCTCGCATCGCGAAGGTGACGTGGTCGGAACACATGAGATCGTGTTCGCGAGCGCCGAGGAGCGAATCGTGCTCCGACATGAAGCGATGGATCGGTCCGTCTTCGCGATCGGTGCGCTCCGGGCCGCGAAATGGCTCGCGGTCGGGCGTGCCGCGGGGCGATACGCCATCGCGGACACCCTCGATCGAGCCGATCCGTCTTCCGGCGTCACTGATTGACGAGATCGTAGAGGGCCTGCGTCGCCGCCGAAGTCGGGAGCTGGGGAACGCGGGCGCGGACTTCGCCGTTCCCCGGGTTGAACCACCAGGCGGCCTGGTCGGGTCGACTCACGGAGATCTCGCGCGGGTCGCGTCGTCGTCCATCCTCCGGCGCGGCGATCTCGATCCACGGGCGTTCCATCGATTCGAACCATGGATTCATCGGCACCGGATGGAACCATTCCAGGGGAACGTCGCGCACCCAGCCCTGCGTGGTCACGGCACTGCCTGCGAGTGCGCTGCGCAGCCGGATCTCCGAGTGGAGTCGTTCCTTCGCGATCCGCGCGGTGGAGATCATTCGATCTTCCTGCCGCGCATCGGCGTAGACCCGCCACCCCCCGAGAATCAGGATTCCGAGCGTCAGCAGCGTGAGGAGGTTGAGTGTGGATCGCATCGCCGTCCGTCCTTCCAAGCCTCTCGTCTCGTCGCGAGCGCCCCTGGATCCTGCGGGATCGTCTCGACGTCCTCTCCCTCATCGAACGGCCTTGTGTCATCCCCGATCGAAACCGGCCGAATGGGGTTCATGCCCCTGTGATTGGAGGGATCGTTCGAGTCGTACCGGCGAATGAACGTGTTTTCGGACGACGACCCGACGATGACACGGGTACCCTTCGAAGGCGATGACCCAGACCACAAGCCTCCTTCGTTCCGCCCGACTCGACAACGGCCTCAGGGTCGTCACGGAGCGCAACCCCGCCCAACGTTCGGCCAGCATCACCTGGCTGGTTCCGGGTGGAAGCGCCTGTGACCCCGTCGATCGCGGTGATGGCTGGGCGACGCTGCTCTCCGAGTTCCTCCTTCGCGGCGCGGGCGATCTCGAGAGCCGCGGATTCTCCGACGTCCTCGATCGGCTCGGCATGCGACGGTCGGTCACCGCGGACACCTATCACCAGCATGTGAACGCGACCCTTGCCGGCGGCGAGCTCCTGGCCGGCCTCGACCGGCTCGTCGATCTCGTCCTTCTCCCCCGATTTCCGGAAGCGGCCCTCGACGCCGTCCGGTCCCTCTGTCTCCAGGAACTCGCGGGAATCGAGGACGATCCGGCGTCCTACGCGGGGATCAGGCTCGACGAGATCCGATTCCCCTCGCCCTTCAACCGCCACGGTCTCGGTGAGAAGGAGCATCTGGAGGCGGCGACCGTCCCCGAGCTCCGGGCCCACTGGAACGAGGTCGCACGGCCGAACGGCTCGATCCTCGCGATCGCGGGTGACGTGGACCATGATCAGGTGATGGACCTGCTCGAGCAGCGATGCCGCGACTGGCAGGGAACCGGTCCGACGCCCGAACCGTCGGGGGTCGCGATCGGAGGCGAGCTCGGGATCGAACGGGACACGTCGCAGGTCCACGTGGGGATCGGACTCACCGGCCCCGTCGCCTCCGATCCCGATCAACTCGCGTTCCGAACCGCGATCGGGGTGCTTGGCGGCGGAAGCTCGAGCCGCTTGTTCCTCGACGTCCGTGAGCGACGTGGACTCGCATACTCCGTGTCGGCCCGGTACTCGGAGGGTTTCGCGCTCGGCGCGTGCACCATCTCCGCCGGCACGACCCCGGAACGCGTCGGGGAGACGCTCGACCGGATCGCCTCGGTGATGGAGGAGTTCGATGCCGGTCCGACCGACGAGGAGGTGACCCGGATCGCGGTCGGACTCCGCGCGGGAGGACTGATGCAGCAGGAGCATGGCCCGGCACGGGCCAGGCAGCTCGCGCTCGACGTCTTTCGCCGGGGGCACGCCCGGTCGACCGCGGAACTGCTCGCGGAATTCGATGGGATCGACGCCGACGACGTGCGCCGGGTCGTCTCGACCCGGATGGGGCCGTCGTGGCGGGCGGAGGCCAGTCGGTGCCTGCTCGGTCCGGCGAACGTCATCACGGAGGTCGGTCGGGCCGGAGCTTGAGGATTCCGACCGGGTCTCGAACGTCCGGGACCGCGTATACTTTCCGTTCGCATGGCACTCGAGTCCTCCATCCTCGATCAAGGAACCCGCGTTCGGGTCACCCAGCAGGTCCCCCAGACCAATGGCGTCTGGTCGACGACCTGCGAGGGGCGGATTCTTCGGTATCGCCAGGCCCAGACCGGCTCCTGGTACGCCCACGCCAAGGACGACCGTCTCTGGCTCGACCGGCTCGAGATCGAACTCGACAGCGGTGAGATCACCACCCTCAATCTCGATCACTACACGTTGATCGAGGATCTGAGCAAGCCGTCCGAAACGCCGGCTCCCCGGAACCCCACCGAGTTGGAACTGGATGATCGGCATCGTCCCTGAGTTTCGGTTTCCATCGGCTGCCATGGTCCTGTCGACGATCTTGATCGTCTTCGCGGCCGGCGCATGCTCATCCAACAAGACACCCGCTCGAAACGACCTCGCCTGGCCGTGGTGGCCGACGGAGATGCAGATCTCCGATCTCACGCGGGTCGGACGACCCGGCGACGACGGTCGCCGGCCGCTGGAGGTCCGCGTTCATTTCACCGATGCGGACGGCGATTCATCGAAGGGATGCGGGACGCTCGAAGTCGCGGTGACCCGCGAGGGCGAGCGCGACGATCCCGTGATCAAGCGGATCTCGCTCGACGATCGTGCGATGTCGATGGCGCACTTCGAGCGGGTCACGGGCTGCTATCTCGTACTGGTCGACGTCGATCTTCCCAACGTGGTGGCGGGTCGCCGTCTGCGGATCGACGTCGCGTACCAGGGACGGGACGGCGCGACCCTGAGCCAGTCGACGGGGTTCGATCTCCCCGTCTCGCTCAAGGAATGAGCGTTCGACTCAACCGTCGATGATGCCCTTCTGGCGGTATTTCTCGCGATACTTGTCGTAGAGCCGCTTTTGTCGGTCACCGAGGTCGATCTCGCGACCGTCGATCCATGCTCGCATGGGCTGGTTCACGACTTCGAGCGGATCACCTTCGCACAGGAAGAACGTGGCGCTGTGGCCGGACTGGATCGATCCGAGTCGATCGCCGACGCCGATGATCTCCGCCGGGCCCCGGGTGATCGCATGGAGGGCCGCTTCCTTCGAGAGACCGTGGGCCGCCGCGGTCGCCGCGTTGTGGGCGATCTCGCGTTCATGGGCGGGCTCGTCCTCGGCGCCGATCGCGAAGGGCACGCCCGCCGCTTCGAGCGCATTCGCGACCGTGAAGGACCGATCGACTGCATGGTGCCGTGATGGCGGGAGTCGATGGACGCGGGTCAGGATGACCGATGCGTTGGTTCGCTGGAGCAGGGGGATGCACTCGGCGGACGCGCTGCCACCGACGATCACCGGGCGAAGTCCGCGGGCCGCGGCCCAGGCGAGCGAGGTCTCCATCTGCCCTCGGGAATCAGCGCGGATGAACACGGGCCGTTCGCCTTCGAGGACCGGCTGCATCGCGACGAACCGGAGATCGGTCGGGGTGGTCTCGTCCGCGGCTCGGGCGGCCGCCCACGCCTCGGCGTCGTCGAACCACGTGTCGATGGCCTTGAGTCGGGCCTCGATGCTCTGCCGCTGGCTGGCACCGCCGCGACGCATCCAGGAGGCGCGGATCGGCGCGGCCATGGGCCAGCTCACGATCACGCCCGCATCGCGAACCAGCGCGAGATCCTCGGTCGTCCAACCATCCATGCGGAGCACACTGGCCCTGCCGGGAATGGTCCCGCCGATCGGCATCGCGAGCGTGTGCAGGACGCCGCCGGAGCGCGCGACCGGAATGAGGTCGCTGTCCGGATTGACGGCGATCCACGCCGCGGCCTCGGGGCTCCGGCTCGCGCCCTCCCGACGATCGTCGGTCGCGCTGACCTGTTCGACCTCGAGCAGGCCGATCTGACTCGGGCCGGAGATGAACCCCGGAACCAGACTCAGGCCCTGGGCATCGATGACGGTGGCGTCCTGGCGGGCGGGCTGCGGGGGTTCACCCTCGCCCATCGAGACGATTCGGCCATTCTCGAACCTGACCCAACCGGCGTCGATCGCCGTGGGATGGTCGTCGGAGACCGCATGCACCG
This sequence comes from Planctomycetia bacterium, assembly GCA_009936695.1. Taxonomy (GTDB): domain Bacteria; phylum Planctomycetota; class Phycisphaerae; order Phycisphaerales; family SM1A02; genus UBA12014. The sequence goes on along the minus strand of JAACEA010000558.1, from coordinate 2,220 downwards.
TCGCGTTGTGGATGAGCAGCGACTCCGACTGCGGCGGGGCGGGTATCTGTGCCGACTGTCCGGAGACCGACGCCGCGATCGCGAGCGTCGCCGCGATCGAACTGATTCGAGAGAGCGACTTCATCGGGATTCCTCCGATTCGAGCGTTTCGAGACGGGCACGATCCCGGGCGAGGCTCCGGGCGAGTTCGATCATCGAGGCGGAACCACATCCGCACTCCCCGGCCTTGATCGCCGCGGGATCCTCACCACGGGCGACGCGTTCCAGAAGCAGGTTCTCCCGGTCCTGAAGCATTCGGGCGAGCAAGCCGGTCGGTCGGCCGCGGCGGCCGGGTCGTTCACCGGCTTCCGGTTCGTCGCCGGTGGCGCCACCCGACGCCTTGGCGAGGAGCTTTCCGCGTTCCAGCATGGCTTCGGCGTGCATCTCCGCCGCCTCTTCCCGGTCGTAGTAGCGGATGCCGTCGATCCACGTCTCCTCGCATCGTGCGAAGCTCGAAAGCGGAGCGGCGTTCCAGATCACGAAGTCGGCGTCCTTGCCCGGTTCGAGCGAGCCGACTCGATCGTCGATTCGAAGCTGCCGCGCGGGATTGATCGTGACGAACTTCAGCGCCTCGTGCGGATCGAGTCCGCCCCAGCGGACGGCCTTCGCGGCTTCGTCGTTCATCCGGGTGGCGAGTTCATCGTCGTCGGAGTTGAAGGAGACCAGGACGCCGACTTCGTTCATCAACGCCCCGTTGTGTGGAATGGCGTCCATCACTTCCATCTTGTACGCCCACCAGTCGCTGAAGCTGCTGGCGCCCGCTCCGTGCGCGGCGATCTCGTCCGCGACCTTGTATCCCTCGAGGATGTGTTGGAGCGTGCCGATCCGCACGCCGTATCGCTCGCAGAGACGGAGCAGCATCAGGATCTCGTCCTGTCGGTAGCTGTGGCAGTGGATGATCCGTTCGCCGTCGAGGATCTCGACCACGGCGTCGAGCTCGAAGTCGGGACGCGGCGGGGATCGTCGAGCCTGTTCCTCGGGCGGAAGCGCCGCGAACGCGTCGCGAGCGGCGTCGTACTCGAGTGCGGCCTGGAAGGCGTCCTCGATGAACGCGGCGACCCCCATGCGGGTATCGGGGTAGCCACTGCCTCGCTTGACGTTCTCGCCGAGTGCGAACTTGATTCCCGGCTTCGCGCCTTCGAACTTCATGTCCTCGACGGTTCCGCCCCAGCGGAGCTTGACCACCGAATTCTGTCCGCCGATCGGGTTGGCCGATCCATGGAGCTGGTTCACCGCGGTGAGTCCGCCGGCGAGTTGCCGGAAGAAGTCGATGTCGTCGGGATCGATGACGTCGCCGATCCGAACCTCCGCGGTGTTGGTCTGACCACCTTCGTTGACGCCGCCCGAGATCCCGGTGTGACTGTGGCAGTCGATGAGTCCGGGCGTCAGGTGGAGTCCGGTGCCGTCCACCACGGTCACGCCGGCGGGGGCTTCCAGATCGACTCCCACGCCGACGATGCGTCCGTCGACGACCAGCAGGTCACCGGCCTCGATCACGCCCTCGTCGCCGGCGGTCCAGATCGTCGCGTCCTGGATCAGCACGTTGCGTTGTCGCAGCGGTTCGATCCGGCCGTAGACGCCCAGTGGCACGGGGAGGGCTTCGAGCGGTTCGATCTCGTTGACGTCGTCCTCGGTCGCCTCGTCCGCTTCGTCGTCCTCGGGCCGGCCGTCACCAGGCTCCATCTCCTCGGTCGTCTCCTCGGACATCCGAGGCACGAGTTCAAAGGGGACGAAGCGTCCGTCGAGCGTCTGCAGCGAGCCCACGAGGCGATCCTCGACGATCACCGCGGTTCCCACCACGTCGCCCTCGAGCCCGAACATGCCGCCGTCGCCGGCGAACCCGACGCCGCGGTTTCCGACCTTGATGTTCCGCAGTCCGCCGGGTTTGCGGTTGCGCTCGGGCTTTCCATCGGAGTCCTCGTCGGCCTCCATGCCGGCGACCTTCGATCCGGTCAGGTTCGCGGTACGTCCTCCGGGCATTTCGCTGCTGCCCTCGAGTCGATCTCCAGAGAGCTTCAGTTGCAGTTCGGCACCCGGCCCGCCCTCCATGCTCATCCGGATTTCGAGCGTCGAGGCGGCACGATCGAACCGGCCACCGAGTTCGGCGGAGAACATGTCGCTGCTCATGCCACCGGTGACGAGATCGTTCTCGTCGAGCACGAGCGTGAGGGTCACGGGCAG
>JAACEA010000557.1 GCA_009936695.1 Planctomycetia bacterium | reverse complement strand
GGCCCGGGCCGTGATCCCGCCCCGCGGAGGTTGACCGAAACGGGACCGGGTGTAGAATCTCGCGTTCGGCGAACGCCGATCGATTGGGGATTAGTGTAACGGTAGCACGACTGATTCTGATTCAGTTAGTCCAAGTTCAAATCTTGGATCCCCAGTTCAGGAAGCGGGAGCCCCGGCGTTTCGTCGAGGCTCCCGCTTTTCATTTCACGTCGGTTCGACACGTCGACGGCACCGCCGAGCCATCGTTCAGAAGAGCCGGAACGGGACCCGCTGCACCGAAGAGACCACCGGCTCGCTTCCGTCGTTCGGCAGGAATCGGACCACGAGATCGGCGCTGTCCACCGCCAGCTCGCTCAGGCCGATCGCCGCGAGATCGAGCGAGATCTGATAGCCGGGACCGATCAGGTTGTCGACCTGCGCGCTCGCCATGTCCTCCGGCCCGAGGGTCCAGGTCGCGATCGGCGGCGAGGACGCCCCCTGCATCGGATCGAATCCCCCGAGTTCGAACAGATCGAACACCAGCGTGCCGGTCGCGAATCTCGGGATGGGATACGGACGCGAGAACAGATAGACGCCCGCCCCGAGCAGGTTCGGGAATCCGTTGCCGGTGGTGTCGATCGGCTGCTGCGACTTCAACACCGAGATCGCGTTGATCGGATCGCCCGAGGGCGCGGGCGGCACCTTCCGGGGATCGGGAGGAAGTGGGCGGCCCGTCGTCGATTCGACCGAGTCCGTGACGCATCCCCCAAGCGTGGACGCCACCACGACCATGGTCGCGGCGGCCACTCGGAATCCGCGGCCCCCTCCGATGATTCGATGACCGTGTTTCACGTGGATCTCAGGCCTCGTCTTCCGTCGACTCGGAGGGCGCTTCCGCCTCCGTGGATTCATCGGCGTCCTCGGACGTCTCGATCGGCTCGAAGGATGCTCCGAGTTCGCTGTCTCCGCCTTCGAGGCGGCCACCGCGGATCTGGCGACGGATCTTCTCGGGAAGCGGAAGTTCCTCGACCAGTGTATCCGTGAAGTCACGAAGCGATCCCTCGCCCATGTCGGTGTTGCTGACCACCCGCGGGGTGAGGACGATCAGCAGCTCCGTCCGCCGCCGAACCTCGGACTCCGAACGGAACAGTCCACCGATCAGGGGGATGTCACCGAGCAACGGGATCTTCATGTCGCGGCGCTCGCTGTTCTCCTCGATCAGCCCGCCGATGACCACGGTCTCCCCGTCCTTGACCGTGACGGTGGTGTCCGCGGTCCGCTTGATGATGATCGGGCTGCGGAACGTCTCGCTGATGTCCGTCGTCTTCTCGCTCAACCTCGAGATCGTGGGCCGGATGTCCATCCGCACGAAGCCGTCGGGATTGATGGAGGGCTTGACCTCGAGGATGATGCCGACGTCCTGCGCCTGCACGGTCGTGCTCTGGGTGCCGGTGTCGAAGGTCGCGATCGAATCCGGAAGCCGGATCTCCTGACCGACCTGGATCCGACCCTCCTCGTTGTTCGCCACCGTGATCGAGGGGTTCGAGAGCAGCTGCAACCGTCCCTGGGCGTACATCGCGCTGAGGACGAGATTGAGATCGTTGAAGCCCACCGAGAAGGAACCCGACACCGGCTGGCTGAACGCCCCGATGACATCGGTGCTGCTGTAACGCACCGAACCGGAGGTCCGGAGCGGGACCACCCCGACCTTCTCGTTGAGGGTGACCCCGAAGTCCGAGTCGTCGTCGAGGGTGATCTCGGCGAGCATGACCTGGATCAGGACCTGCGGGGGATCGACGTCGAGCTCCTTGATGATCGACTCGACCTGTTCCATGTACCGCGGCGAGGCGTTGACCAGGACCGCGTTGCTCTTGACGTCACCGACGATGGTCACCTCGCGTTCGAGGAGCCTCGCGGCGGACGGGAGCTGATCGGAGTTCAAGGTCTCGACCAGCTTCCGCTGATCCTCGCTCACGAACTCACTGACCACCCGGGCCACCTCGCCGGCTTCCGCGTTCCGCAGCGGATACACCAGCGTCTGCCGCTCGTTGGCCTCCTCGGCGTCGAGCTCCGCGACCACCTCGCCGACCAGCTCGAGGTACTTCGGCGTGCCGGAGACGATCAACGCGTTGGTCCGGCTGTCGACGGTGATCGACAACGCCTGCCGCTCGTCCGGGACCATCGTGAGATCGGTGCCGAACATCTCGGTCTCGACGTCGCCGCCCGGCAGGTCCGTGACCTCGCCGACCGCCGCGATGTCCTCCCGAGGCTTGAGCACGTAGAGGCTTCCCTGCTGCCGGAGCTGGAAGAGCTCGGTGAGGATCTCCGCCATCGCGTCCGCATCCGCGTTCTGCAGCTTGAAGACCTCGATCCGCTTCGAGCCGGTGGAGCTGGTGTCCAGGTCGCGGATCATCCGTTCGATGAGGGCCATCGAGTCCCGCGGGGCGGAGACGATCACGGTGTTGGTCCGCACGTCGGGCGTGAGGGCGATCGAATCACG
>JAACEA010000086.1 GCA_009936695.1 Planctomycetia bacterium | reverse complement strand
GGTGACGTCAATTTCGATCTGGCAATCGACGCGGGTGATATCGGTTACCTGCTTTCGCGCTGGGGCGCGAGTTCGGTGCTGAATGCGGACATCAACCAGGACGGCCAGGTGAACGGGGCGGACCTCGCGTTCATCCTCGGTTACTTCGGTGGGGCGACCGACGCGACCACGGCGCCATGATGTCGACCCGATCGATCCACTGCGCTCGAGGCGATCGAGTGCACTGACGAATCCAGAACGCCGCATCCATCACGGATGCGGCGTTCTGCGTTGCGGCCGTGTGCGTTTCCTCATGAGCCCCGGTGACATCCGGGATCGCGACGGAGGGCCGAAGGGAGGGGGGGGACCCGAGTCGCGCGCTCGGGGTCGATCACCCCGCACGGGAGGGTTGGATTCGAGCACGGCGTCTTCGGCGTGGTGCCCCGGTCCGGTTTCACGGCCCGCCGGGGTGTCCGGTCGAAGCGGCGAAGGGGGCGTGAGATGACGGCTTCCGCGGCCCGAGGGGGAATGAACGCGGAGCAGGCCACGAGCAGGTACCCGAGCGTCTCGAAGGCCTCTTCCCATCGGTTCGAAGGGAGGTCGAGCAGTATTCCACGGTCGTAGAGGCCGGCCAGCAGCACGATGAGGCCACCCGCGATGCAGGTCCTGCCCCACCAGTCGCCGAGCAGGAGTCGCGGCAACGCCCTCGGCTCGCGAAACGTCGCCCGAAGTCCGTAGAGGCTGACCGGGATGGCGATCACGCCGGCCGTGATCCGGCCCGGTCCTCGAATGATGCGATCGGCCCAACCCAGTTCGCCATTCGGATCGAACTCCACCTCGCGAATGATGCACGCGAGGGTGATCATCGCGGCACCGCCGAAGATCGCACGGAGCACCGCCGCGTGTCGGGTGACGAGGAAAAGGTAGCGCGCCAGCATCACGAGAAGGATGAGCACCTGGACGGTCTCGAGAATGCCGTTCTCGGCGAACCAAGGCCATCCCTCCGAGGGGGATGCAGTCTCCGGCCGGTCCGGCGATGACGCCTCGGAAACAAAGGTGTTCGTGATGTCGATGATGGGTGGAGCGGGTGCGTGGGAGATCTGCAGACTGTACCGCATCGACCTCGCGCGTCGGAGGAGGGGCCGGGTTCCGAGGGCGAGCGCGGCGGGTCCACCGAATCCGGAACTCCGGTCGAGCCGGGCTGGAATGTACCCTCATGCCCATGAAGGACGCGCGTTTCCAGACTTCACGACTCCTCGTCCGGGATTGGCGTCGCGACGACCTTCCCGCGATTCTCGCGATCTACGCCGACCGGGATGCGATGCGGTACGTGGGGGATGGTCGTCCGCTCGATGCCGCGGGTGTGGAGACCTGGTTCGAGGTGACCACTCGAAACTACGCCGAACGGGGATACGGGATGTTCGCGGTCATCGAGCGATCGGACGCGACGCTCGTGGGGTGTTGCGGACTGGTGCATCCGGACGGCCAGCGGGACGCGGAAGTGAAGTATGCGTTCGGGAGTTCGCACTGGGGACGTGGAATCGCCAGCGAGGTCGTTCCGGCGATTCTTCGACATGCTCGCGACGCGCACGGTCTCCGACGGGTGATCGCCACGAGTGACGAAGCCCATGCGGCATCGCACCGGGTGTTGGAGAAGAGTGGAATGATTCGCGAAGGATCACGGCCGGAGGCGGACGGCCGGATGACGCTCGTCCACGCGATCGAACTCGAACGGACGGACACCGACTAGACCGGCTTCCGCGGACATCGGAGGCATCGGTCGGCCGGCGGTTCGACCCGGGTGCCCACTTGACAACATATGTGTTTCAACGAATGCTGGGGGCATGCCGCCAACCAGTCACGCTCCACGCAACCTGCAGGAAGAGATCGGGAAGGTCACGGCGTTCGACTGTCCCGAGCAGGAGGCCTTCCTGAATCTCATTCGAACGCATGCGGGACTGGCCGGGGAGTTTGCGCAGCTGTTCAAGGAATTCGCACTCTCCGAACCTCAGTACAACGCGCTGCGCATCGTCGCCGCGGCGGGGGCGCGCGGTATCCGGACCGAGGCCATCGGGGACCGGATGGTCGCCAGGGATCCCGACACCACGCGTCTGATCGATCGCCTCGTGAAGGCCGGACTGGTGTCCCGCACCCGTTCCGAGGAGGATCGTCGCTGCGTGCTCGTGGGCATCACGGACGAGGGGCGGCAGCTTCTGCGGCGGCTGCGGCCGCGGGTGGACCGCATGCACCGGCAGCAGCTCGGGCACCTCGATGCCCGCGACCTCGCCCGGCTCAGTGAACTGCTCTTTCGCGCGCGGCACCCCTGAGCGGTTCGGTCAGGGCGCTGATTTCCCCTTCACGTCCTCGGGCGACCCGGGCATCGCCTCCACGATTCCAACGGGGGAGATCGCCAACCTGCGGACTGGATGGGCGCGCGTCTGCTCGACGATGGGGCCGTCGTCAGCGCGACGAATCCCCGCCATGGGTCCCGCCCGCGGCGATCAGGGCGTCGCGGTTGCGTCGCTTGCCGAAGGTCCCGGGTCCCGTTCGGTCGAGAGGGGTGGCGCCGGCGTCGTCGCGGGCATCGACGTCCGCGCCGGCCGCCACCAGGATTCGAATGACCTCCTGGTTGTCCTTGCGGTCCGTGGCCTGATGCAGCGGGGTCCGTCCGCTCCGGTTCCGGGCATCGACGTCTGCGCCGGCGGCAAGCAGGAGTGGAACGGTCTCCGCTCCGACCCGGTTCATCACGGCGAAATGAAGTGGCGTTCGATCTTGTCGTTGGGTCGCACGCGGGTCGCCACCCGACGCGAGCAGACGGGCGAGGGCCTGCGGATTCCGATTCCAATCGGCGGCACAATGCAGGGGGGTCTGGTCCATGCGGTCCGTGGCGTTCACGTCGTTGCCGGCCTCGATGAGAAACGTGATGATCTCGGGATTCGGGTTCGTCGCGGCCGCGTGATGAAGCGGCGATCTGCCGAGTTCATCGGTCGCCGTCGCGTTCGATCCCACGGTCAGGAGATAGGCGAGCACCTCGGAGTGTTCGTTGTGGGCCGCCGCCTCGAGGAACGGCGTCCGAGCGGCCGAGTCGTCCTTCGCAAGGGGATCCGCGCCGGCCTCGATGAGAATCTCGAGTACCCGCGGATCGGCTCGTTCGCGAGCGGCGTAGAAGAGCGGGGTCTTTCCGTACTTGTTCCGTGCGTTCACATCGGCGCCGGCCCCGATGAGGGCGGTCGCGACTTCCGGATTGCTGTTCAAGAAGGCGGCGAGGTGGAGGGGGGTCCGATCATCGGAGTCTCGGGCGTCGACGTCCTCGCCCCGGTCGATGAACCGAATGCTCTCGGCGGGATCGGGATTGCTC
>JAACEA010000556.1 GCA_009936695.1 Planctomycetia bacterium | reverse complement strand
GAGATCCTCGCATCCGATGGTGCAGATCGCGTGGTCGGGGTCCTCGCTGAAGACGAGCAGGTCCTTCGAGTCGATCCCGACGTGGGTGGTCGACGTCGCCACGCGGTTGCCCGCGGCATCGGGGGCGATCGTCTCGCCGAGACTGGGCCAGCTCCCGACGTCGATCCACGACACGTCCATCGGCACCGTGCAGATCGAGAGCGACGGGTCGCCCCCCGCCGGTTCCATGAGTCCGTAGTCGACGCTGATCTTCTTCAGGTCGGGGTAGATCGCGCGGAGGGTCGCGTCGCGTCGGTCGTCGTCCCAGTGCGCCGCGATCCGATCGAGCCCGTCGCGGGTGGCCGGTTCGTATCGGGCGATCGCGTCCAGAACCGTGCCGGCGTGGAACACGAACATCCCGCTGTTCCACGCGAACCGGCCGGTCTCGAGATACGCCTCCGCGGTCTCCCGGTCGGGCTTCTCGACGAAACGTGCGGCCTGAAAGCAGCCGGGAGCGCCTTCGATCGCGTCGCCCTGTTCGACGTAGCCGTATTCGCTGGCGGGTCGGGTCGGAGTGATCGCGAACGTCACGAAGCGACTTGGATCCGCTTCCACGAGTCTGAAGCCCGCATCGAGCCGTTCCGCGAAGACCGCCTGCGGCTCGATCACGTGGTCCGCGGTCAGCACCGCGAAGATCGCGTCGGGATCCCGTCGGGCGAGCACCGCGGCGGTCAGGCCGACCGCGTTCAGGGTGTCGCGTCCGCAGGGTTCGCCGAGGATGTGTTCGTCGTCGATTCCGGGGACCGAGGATCGGACCTGCGCCCGGAATCGTTCGCCGGTGCACACCCAGCGGTGATCCGCGTCGACCACGCCGGCGAGGCGGTCGCTCGCGACCTCGAGCAGACACCGGCCATCGATCAACGGGACCAGCTGCTTGGGTCGGTCGTTTCGGCTGATCGGCCAGAGTCGGGTGCCGGAGCCGCCGGCCATGATCATCGCGTGTCGCATGTTTGGATTCGCTTCGAGAGTTCGTGGCGTTTCGGTTCGAACGACGCGATCAGGTCACGGTGTCCTTCAGGCGGAGGGCCGCGGCGACGAGCGCGTCGGCGTCGGTGATGGTGGGATCGGCCCGACGAACCCGGTCGACGAGTTCGACGGCGATGGTTCGAGCCTCGCCGAGCTGGACGAGGACCGTGATCGCGTCCCGGGCGCCGTCGGGGACCGCGGAGCCCTCGAGTTCGGTGTGGGCTCCGTCGCCGCCGCAGAGGACGGCGAAGTCCTGTTCGACCTTTTCGGCGAGGTCGAGCACGATGGTCTCGGCGGTTCGCTTGCCGATCTCGGGAAGGGCGCGGAGGGTGTCGGCGTCGCGTTCGGCGATGGCCCGGGCGACGGTCGACATCGGCATCGCGAGGGCTCGGAGCGCCTTGCGGTAGCCGATCCCCTTGACCGACGTGAAGAGTTCGAAGAACGATCGCTCGACGTCGTTCGCGAATCCGATGAGGCGCGGACGGAAGACGGCGCCGTTCGACTGGCTCTCGAGGTAGTGGAGCACGGTGAGGTCCACCGGCTGGCCGATGGCGAGCCGGAGCCGGCCCACGTCCCCCGCGGGGAGCATGACGTCGTAGCCGATCGGTCCGACCTGGATCGTCGCGACCTGCTCGTTCACTTCCCGGAGTTCGCCGTGGAGGCTGGAGATCATGCCCGGACTGTAGCAGGCCCTCGTCGCCGATCAGTCCGCCTCGTCCTCGGTCGCGGCTGCGGTTTCGAGCATCGACTCGTCGTTCCGCGGCCAGTCGCTTCGGCGGGCGATCGCGTCCCGAAGCATCTCCGAGGCGACTGCAGGATCCTTCTCCCGGGAGAGATCCAGCACCTCCACGAACTCGACCACGGCTCGACTGCGTCGGGCGAGTGACCCCCATGCGGTCTCGGCGTACGGCGTGTCGTGGATCCAGAGGACCAGGACTGGCGCGCGGGTGAGTCGGGCCAGCAGGCCGACCCCGGGCTGGAACGGCCGGAGTTCGCCCGGCGGGCGGACGATCGCACCCTCCGGGAAGAGGCCGATGATCCCGCCCCCCTTGACGTGCCGGACCGCCTGTCGGAGGGTCGTGGAGTCCTCGTGCCCGTGGCGGACCGGGAGCACCTGGCCCGCCTTCCAGGCGAAGTCGAGGGCGGGGGCCATCATGTCGGCCCACATCATCCAGCGGATCAGTCTTCTGATCCCGGTCTGCACGAGCATGGGATCCATGCCCGCGGTGTGGTTCGCGACCACGATTCCGCCACCTGCGCCGCCCCGGCGAAACGTCTCGGGAAGCCGGTCGAATCCTTCGAATCGCACTCGGTGGACCCAGCGGCAGTAGCAGCACGACATGAGGTCGATCATCCCGACCAGCGGGCCGTCGCCGATCCGGGCGTCGAGGGCCGCTCGCACCCGCCGGGTCGTCCTCGGAACGAGCCACATCCAGAGCGTGGTCCAGGCCGTGATCCCGGCGGCGATCCAGATGATGATGGCGGGAGAACTCACCACCCAAGCCTCCTTGCCGTGCCCGCCGGCGTCAAGCGGCCGGTGGATGAACGGTCGTTCCGGTTCTCCAATCGGACGCGCTGCGGTATGCTGTCGGAGATTTGCGCGGATCGGGTTCCGACGGGACTCGGGCGGGTGGATCAAGAAGTCGGACGAGACGGCTCCGGACGCGGCGTCCGGCTCCGCCCTCGAACCGTGGGAGACGCTTGCCCCCTATGCCGAAACGAGACGACATCTCCACGATCCTGCTTCTCGGTTCCGGACCGATCGTCATCGGGCAGGGGTGTGAATTCGACTACTCGGGAACCCAGGCCTGCAAGGCGCTCCGCGAGGAGGGATACCGGATCGTCCTGGTGAATTCGAATCCCGCGACGATCATGACCGATCCGGCGTTCAGCGATCGGACCTACATCGAGCCGATCACCCCGGATGCGGTGCGGAAGGTGATCGAGCGGGAAGCCGAGCTCGGCACGCCGATCGACGCGATCCTCCCGACTCTCGGCGGGCAGACCGGCTTGAACTGCGCCTGCGAACTGTGGGATCGGGGCATTCTTCAGGAGCACGGCGTCGAGATGATCGGCGCCGACCGCGAGGTCATCCGTCGAGCCGAGGATCGCGAGGCGTTCAAGAAGGTCGTCGACTCCGTCGGCCTGCAGAACCCCGAGAGTCGGACCGTCTCCAACGTCGAGGACGCCCTGGAGTTCCTCGACCAGATCGGACTGCCGGCGATCATCCGACCCGCATTCACGCTCGGCGGCACCGGTGGCGGCGTCGCATGGAACCGGGAGGAGTACGAGGAGATCGTCCGGTCCGGCATCAAGGCGTCGATGATCGACCAGGTGCAGGTCGACAAGTCGCTGCTCGGATGGAAGGAGTACGAGCTCGAGGTCGTCCGCGATCACAAGGACAACTGCGTGGTGGTCTGCGGCATCGAGAACATCGACGCGATGGGCGTGCACACCGGCGACTCGATCACCGTCGCCCCGATCATGACGCTCTCCGACAAGGAGTACCAGCGGCTTCGGGACGGCGCCTTCGCGATCATGCGGGCGGTCGGCGTCGACACCGG
>JAACEA010000555.1 GCA_009936695.1 Planctomycetia bacterium | reverse complement strand
TCCAGTTGAACAATGTGCACGCGGTGCGCGAACACCTCGGTCGGATCGAACAGCCGGGGAAGAAGACCGAGCAGCGTCGTCTTTCCGCAGCCGTTGGGACCGACGATCGCGACATGTTCCCCGAACGCGATGTCGAGGTCGATTCCGATGAGCGAATCGACCTCCGCGCCGGGATAGCGGTAGCGAACGCCGTCGAATCGGATCGACTCGGCGTGCCGACCGATCGAGGCGGATCCACTGGCGGAGGCGGCCTCGTCGGGGATCGCGAGGAGTTCCTCGAGGCGCTCGGCCGGCGCCGCGGACGCCTGGATGTCGTTCACCAGCCCGGCGAGCGGCTTGAGGCTCCCTCCCGCGACCGCGAGCGCGGCCAGCGAGAGCATGAAGGAATCGAAGTCCATCTGGCCGTCGAGGATCTGCCGTGCGGCGAGGATGGCCAGCCCGATCAGAACGAAGACCGCGAGCATCTCGATGAGCGGCGACGCGATCGCACGAGCGGTGCGGACCCGCAATTCCTCGCGAAGCACCGAATCATTGGCGGCATCGAAACGGTCGGCCGCCATTCGCTCGGCGGTGGCCGTCTTGACGGTCCGAATCCCCTGGATCGCTTCGTTCGAGACCCGGAGGAGATCCTCCTGTGCTTCGAGCGCCGCCCTGGTCGCGCGTCGGATCCGGCGCCCCAGTTTTCGAAGGATCGACGCGAGGATCGGTGCGACGAGCAGCGCGACGATGGTCAGCCGCCAGTCGAACCAGACCGCGGCCGCGAAGGCCGCGAGGCCCTTCGTGAGCTGGGCCACGGTCTTGCTCGTGAGGGCGAGCATGCCGCCCTGCAACGCCATCGAGTCCTTGTTGATCCGGCTCACCAGTTCGGCGGCCCCACGTCGCTGGACTTCCGAGAGCGGCATTGAAAGGGAGTGCCGGAAGACGTCCGTCCGCACTTCGGCGACGGCCCGGTTGCTGATCTCGAGGGCGAGGAACTGATGGAGGAAGTTCGCCGTCGCACCGAACACCGTCAGACATCCGAGTCCGACCATGATCGCGACCACGGCGTGAAACGGATCCGCGGGAAGCAGATTGACGAGGCTCTCGGGAATGTCGAACCCCGCCCGCGAGGCGTTGTATTCCTGGATCAGCTGGGTGACCGATTCCTTCGACCGACCCTCCAGAATGATCCGAAGCAGCGGCCCCAGGCTGATCAGCCCGACGCCGAGCCCGCCCGCGGAGAAGATCGCGCAGAGCACCGACCCGGCGAGAAGCCAGGGGTGGCGAAGCAGGCGTGGAAGAAGGTGTCGAAGGCCGTCCATCGGTTGATCGAATTGGTCACGAGAGGAGAACGCCGGATCGAGCCGTTTCGCCGGGCCGAAGCGGCCAAGAATACGGGATCCTCGAGCGTCCCGACGCCGCACGCCCCGCTCAGATCACCAGACCGTCCAGTTCGGTCCAGAAACCGGGATGGCTCTTGGCGACGCAGTCCGGATCCTCGATTTCGACGCCCCCGATCAGGCTGCCCAGCACCGCGAAGCTCATGGCCATCCGGTGGTCGTCCCAGGTGCCGATTCGCCGCGGCTCGACCGCTTCATCCCGGTCCGCGGGCGGGATGATCTCGATCGCATCCGCCGACTCGACGACCGTGCATCGGACCTTGCGGAGTTCGATCGCGAGGGCCGCGATCCGGTCGGACTCCTTGATTCGAAGCGTCTCCAGCCCCGTGAGCCTGGTCGGCCCTTCCGCGACGGCCGCGAGCGCGGCGAGCCCCACCGCGGCATCCGGAAATCCGGTGCAGTCGAGCTCGACCCCTCGCAACCGCGCCGGGCCCGACACCACGATCCGATCCCCGCCCGGTTCGACCGTCGCCCCGAAGTCCGCCAGGGCCCGAATCGCCGCGAGATCGGGCTGCCGACTCGACGCCCCCAGACCGAGGATCTCGATCCGTCCGCCCGGCGAGCCGGCCGCGAGCATCGCGGGATAGATCGCGCTGGAGGCATCGGCTTCGATCTCGACGTCGAACCCGGGAATCGGCGCCGGGTCGATCCGGACCGTTCGAAGTCGCCCGGCGGCGTCACGGTCGATCGTCATCCCGGCCGAGACGGCCTCGAGGACGTCGAGGGTGAGTTCGAGATACGTCGGACTCGTGGGGGTCGTCGAAAAGCGAAGTTCGACGCCGTCCCGGGTGAAGGGCGCGATCAACATGATCGCGGAGACGAACTGGCTGCTCGCGGTCCGTCCGACCTCGATCGATCCACCGGCGAGTTCGGCCGACGGGCGGACTCGGATCGGCAGTCGATCCGGCGCTTCGAGAAAGTCGACGTCACCTCCGACGGCGCGGAACAGATCGACTCCGTCACGGATCGGCCGCGCCCGCATCCGCTCGCTTCCGTCGATCTCGACCGGAAGTCGCGCGAGGCCGGCCGCGGCGAGCATGAACCGAACCGGGGTTCCCCCGGCACCGAGATCCACACGACCACCCCCGGGGAATCGTCCATCACCCCCGTCGATGCGAAGCACGTCGCCTTCCGGTCGGACGATGGTTCCGAGCGTCTGCAACGCCCCGAGCAGCCGATCCGGGTCGTCGGCTCGAAGCGGATGTCGGATCACCGCGTCTCCTCGACACAGCGCCGCGAGGACGAGAAATCGATTGGTGAGGCTCTTGGATCCGGGCGGTCGCACCGTTCCCCGGATCGGCCCGGTCGCGATCGGAATTCGCCTTGTCGCCCCGCGACCCGGCGACATCATGGTCAGGACTCCCGCCGGAAGACCGCCACGACGTCCTCGACGGGGACCACGAAGAGTCGATTGTCGCCTTCGAAATCGACCGGAATGCCCTGCTTGGGGTTGAAGAGGACTCGGTCGTACTGCTTGATCGGATAGTCCTCGTCACGCTCGATCTGGCAGCTGATCGACACGATCCGCCCGGTGAGGGTCGGGATCTCGATCTTGTCGGGAAGGTGGATTCCGACCTTGGTGATCTTCTTGTCCTCGTCCTTGCGGATGAGCACGCGCATGCCGATGGGCTCGACGACTTCGATGCTGTCCTTGCGGGTGGTGCTTTCGGCCATGGTCGGATGATACCGCGGGCCACAGCATGAAATCCAACCGTTTGCAGGAGTGTCGGTGGATCCGCCCGGATAGCATCCGATCATGCCAGACCCCGCGAACCGTCTCGAAGCGTTGATCCGCGACATCCCGGATTTCCCCAAGCCGGGGATCGTCTTCAAGGACATCACGCCGTTGCTCGCCGATCCCGCCGGCCTGGCGATGGCCGTCGAGATGATGGCGAATCCCTACCGAAACGAACGCGTCGATCTGGTGGTCGGCGCGGAGAGTCG
>JAACEA010000085.1 GCA_009936695.1 Planctomycetia bacterium | reverse complement strand
GTTCGAACCGTCCGGGGCCCGTCGCCTCGTCGATGATTCCCGCGGTGACCAGCGGCAGAAGCACCCCTACGACCGCGAGCAGCAGCCCGCAGCCGATCATGGTCAGGACGTATCGGGGATACGGCCGCAGATGACCGGCGATGCGGCGCCAAAGCCGCCAGTCGACGTGTCGGGGCTTGAAGTCGTCCTCGGGTTCGGTGGCCTCGGTCATGCGTCACCGCCTTCCGGACCGTCGGCGTCCGCGACCACGCGATCCTGGATCTCCCAGAGTCGGCGGTAGAGACCCGGCGCGTCTCGCAGTTCCGCGTGGGTGCCCTGCTGGGTGACCCGTCCTTCGGCGAGCACCACGATCCGATCGGCTTCACGAAGCGTCGAGAGGCGGTGGGCGATGATAAGGGTCGTGTGTCGGCCGCGCCGCGATCGGATCGCGTCGAGGATCGTGCGTTCGGTTTCGGTGTCCACGGCGGAAAGGGCGTCGTCGAGCACCAGCACGTCGGGATCCTGAAGCAGGGCCTGGGCGATCGCCACCCGCTGTCGCTGACCGCCCGAGAGCGTGACACCCCGCTCGCCCACGACGGTTTCATAACCCGACTCGAATCGCTGGATCGACTCGTGGATCGAGGCGTCGATCGTCGCGGTCTCGATCATCGCATCGTCGGCTTCCGGGGCGGAGAGGCTGATGTTCTCGCGGATCGTCCGGCTGAAGAGAAACGGCTGCTGGAGCACCGCGGCGATCCGTCCACGGAGCGTAGAGCGCGGCATCGAATCGACGTCCACGCCTCCGAGTCGGATGGTCCCGCCGTCGGGCTCGTAGAAGCGGAGCAACAGGTTGATGAGCGTGCTCTTGCCGCCACCGGAGGGACCGACGATCGCGACCGTCTCGCCCGAGGCGACGTCGAGGTCCACGCCGCGAAGCACCGGGGCATCCTCGGCGTGGCTGAACACGAGGTCGCGGATCTCGATCCGGCCGTCCGAGCGGGGAGGGGTCTCCGCGTCGGGGGCGTCGGTCTCCACCGGCATCGCGAGAATCTCCTCGATCCGCTCGACCGCGACCGTCGCCTTGCCCAGTTCCGCGAGGATCCGCCCCATCATCCGCACCGGCCAGAGGAACATTCCGACCGCGGCGAAGAAGAAGTAGAACTCGCCCACCAGGATCCGGTCGGTCACGAGGAGCCAGGCGCCGATCAGGATGACCGAGGCCTGCTGCATGAAGCAGAGCAGGTCGGAGAGACTCCAGAAGCGTGCGAAGATCCGGTACAGCCGTTCGTCGAGGGTGCGGTAGTCCTGATTCGAGGTGCGGAACCGATCGATCTCGTGCGCCTGCCGGTTGAAGGCCTTCACCACGCGGATGCCGACCAGGTTCTCGGTCACGTTGGAGGTCAGGCGTCCCTCGGCCTCGTCCTTTTCGCGGAACACCGCCCGCACCCGCCGGAAGTAGTGCAGCGAGAACCAGAGGATGATCGGCACGAGCCAGATCGCGGCCAGCGCCATCCGCCAGTCCGTCGCGAACATGATCGGCAGCGGCACCAGGAACATCACCAGGGCGCGACCCACTTCGACCGCCTGCATGGAGAGAAAGGTCTGGGTGGTGTCGACGTCCGACGTGCAACGCTGCAGCAGGTCGCCGCTGTCGAGCTGATCGAATCTTCGAAGTTCGATTCGCTGGACCTGGTCCTGAAGTCGGTCGCGGATGCGTTTGGCGGCGTTCTGGCTGGCCTTCGCCGACCACCGCTGCCGACCGTAGGTCGCGACCCCGGCGAGCCCCGCGATGATCGCGATCCAGACCAGCGGGATCCACAGGTTCTCGCGGACGTGTTCGCGACCGCCCATCCAGCCGACGAGTCGTCGGCTCGCATCCGTGATGCGTTCGGGCTCGTCGCCGAGCACGCCGTCGATCACCGCCTGGGGGACCAGTGGGACGAGGTAGAGCAGGCACGCGGCGACCACGAGCGATGCGAGGGCGAGGGCGAAGGTCCTTCGGTCCTCCCGCATCAATCCCCAGAGGCCGGTCAGGTTGATGCGGTCGTTCTTCACGGTGGGGTCACGGGTCTTCGGCGAGGCGACGTCGCCTGCGGATCCCAAGGTAACCGGTCGAACGAAGGGCGGGGATCAGGTGCGAAGCCCGGCGCGGAGCACCTTCTTGTCGATCTTGCCGGTGGAGGTCAACGGGATCGACTCGACGACCAGGAGTTCGTCGGGCCGCTGCCACGACTCGAAATCAGGTTCGAGTCGGGCACGGATGGTCTCGAGATCGAGTGACACGCCCTCGTGGAGGCTCGCGAAGACGACGGGACGTTCGCCCCAGCGGTCGTCGGGCCGTCCGACCACGGCGCAGCCCTCGATCTCCCGGAAATCACCGATCGCGCGTTCCAGCGCGAGGCTCGAGATCCACTCGCCGCCGGACTTGATCATGTCCTTGGCCCGGTCGCGTATCGCCATGCGTCCGCGGTCGTCGATCGAGGCGACGTCCCCCGTGTCGAGGCGCCCGTCCGCAGCGAATCGGTCGCCGTCGGGATGATCGAAGGCGTAGTCGTCGGCGACCCACCAGCCGGAGACGAGGAGTCGCCCGGTGGTGACCCCGTCATGGGGAAGTGGAAGACCGTCCTCACCCACGATCTCGACCGCGAGTCCGGGCAGCGGGCGGCCCGCGACGGTTTGATGACGAAGGCGGCGATCGGGATCGAATTCCACTTCCTCCCGGGTGGTGGCGGCGGGGGACATGGTGCCGACCGGATTGATCTCCGTCATGCCCCACGAGTGGATGACTTCGACGCCGTGCTCGTCCCGGAAGCGTCGGATCATGCTTTCGGTGGGAGCGGCGCCGCCCGACACGACGCGGTCGACGCGATCGAGGCTCCAGCGTCCGGGGTTCTCGTCGAGGGCCGAAAGCACCGCGTTCCAGACGGTCGGGACCGCGACGGAGGTGGTCACGTCGTGGGTGGTGATCAGATCGAGGATCCGCTCCGGTCGCAGGTCACGATGCGGCAGGACCAGCCCCGCGCCGAGCATCCCGCAGGCGT
>JAACEA010000554.1 GCA_009936695.1 Planctomycetia bacterium | reverse complement strand
TCAGGGGTGGCCGCCGATCAGGGGAACCCCTTCGACCGCCTGCCAGAAGAGGAACACGCCCAGCAACGCGTATCCGGCGGAGAAGATGCCGAGCGTCATCAGCTGCCGTCGGTCGTTCATTCGCGTTCGTCCCAGCAAGAAGGCCAGAAATGGAATCACCTGGATGCCGTGGAGTCCGATCAGATGCGCGACGCGGAGATCCCCCGCGTCGACGTTCCAGTGAACCACCGGCAGCCCGGGACCGCCATCGTCGGCGCCCACGGAATGACCGCCGTTCCTGATCATGAACCCACCCACTGCGCTCCCGAGCAGGAGGATGAACAAGCCGATGCGGATGGACCAGATCCGAGGTCTCGGACCGTTCGCCGCGCGGAACACGAAGAGCGCCGTCAGGACGACGAGCATCAGGGTGTTGAGCAGGACGAGAATTCCCATCCAGCCGAAGATCCCGCCGTCCAGCGGCGTGTCGAAGTTGAAGTGGGATCGCGTTCCGCGGACCGCCTGGGCGAAGATCAACAGGTTCTCGAAGAACATCAGGGTCGTGATCGTCCAGCCGATCGAGGAGATCGCCCCGCGGCCGATCCGCAGGGAGGGAAGGAACCAGGCGACGGTCCACAGGTAGATGCCGACCGAGAAGCCGAACTTCGCCGGCTTGTTCCAGCGGTTGACGCCGAGCACGGTGGTGTCGTCGACCTGCATCAGCAGCAGGCAGACGGCGGCGGCCACCATGTTGAGGGCGCCGACTGCCGCGAGGCCGCGATGTCTCGACCAGAGTTCGATCAGTGGGGTGGGTGGGTGCATCGTTCGCGACCGGGATTCAACCCGAGAGTTTCGTGGGATTCGTGGTGCGTCGGGGTCCCGATCGCCCCGAGCATCCGCGATCACGATACGGAGATCGAGGACCGACGGTCGATCCTCGGGCGCGGCGCGTTCGGGTCTCGAATCGAGGATGCTTCGGATACGCTGTGATCGCACGGCGAAGGCTCGGGCGATCGCCGGGCCCGTCCCAACCTCTTCGGGCCGGAATTCCCGGCACCGATCACGACGAGGAGACCCAGCGTGATGCAGAATCCAGATCATCGGATCACCCGGCGGACCGCACTCAAGGGTGCCGCGGCGAGCAGTGTCGGCGTGGTCGTCGGCGGCGCGCTCGCCGAACAGGTCGCGAAGCAGACCGGAGCACCACCGGAGGCCGTCATGGGATCGAACGAAGAGTGGTTCGCGGAACGGGCGTGGAGTGTGAGCGCGAACAAGGTTCTGCCGGGAGCGGACGGGACGCCCCGTGCCGTCACCACCCTCGCCAAGCGGATCGAGCATCCAAGCTCCGCCGAGGAGATCGCCGCCATCGTGAAGTCGCTTCCGGCGACCACGCCGATCGCCTGCGTCTGCGGTGGGCACGAAGCGTCGGGTACGGCGCTCGTCGCGGCCCCCGGCGCGGTGATCCTCGACCTCGGCCGTCTCAAGGGGATCGATTTCGAGTCGACCGATGACGGGAATCTGGTCACCGTGGGGTCAGGCGTGGTCTTCCGCGAACTCGTCGAGGCGGTCAAGGACCACGGTGGAGCATTGCCCGTCGGAACCGGTCCCGGCGTCGGCGTCGCCGGGTACGCCCTCAACGGTGGGCTGAGCAGCTACTTCTCCAGGCGACTCGGTCTGCTGGGACAGCGGGCCGTGAAGATGACCGTGGTGACCGCCGACGGCGAGATCCGCGTGCTGACGCCGGAGGACGAACTGTTCACGGCGATGCTCGGCGCGGGAAGCGCCCTGGCCATCGTCGTCGACATGACCTTCCAGCTCGCCGATGCGAGCGCCATCAAGGGCGCCGAGCAGCGCGTCTTCGGATACGAGACGCGGGCCCAGGCGGTCGAGTACTCGAGGAAGGCGATGCAGTTCATGAAGGAGCGGGTCATGCCCAACGACTCGGTCTCGCTCGAGATCGTCGTGACGGGCACCAAGGCGATCGTCGCGACGACGGTCTTCTACGACACCTTCGAGGGCGACGCCGCCGAATTCGTCGAGCCGCTCGAGGCCATTGCCTCGGACATGGATCTTCCGACGTTCGTGCAGGCCCACTGGGGATCGTGGTACGAGGCCGCCGCGGCGCTGTGGCCGGTGATCGCCGAGCAGCAGGGCAGTCCGCTCGCGACGAGTTACCACTGTGCGGGCACGACCGGGATTCCCGAGGACGCCGTGCTCGACTTCGTGGGCGACGTCGTGGTCGGCGAAGCGCCGCTCGACGAGGCCGAGATGTCGATCGTCGAGATCCGGACGCTCGGTGGCCAGACCCAGCAGGGACGTCGGATTCCGAGCGGCAACTGCGATCACGCGTTCTTCGTCGATCTGGTCACGCTCTACGACGCGAGCACCAAGTCGCCGTCCCAGCGCCAGGAGATCGTCGATCTCACGAACCGGGTCGTCGACAAGTCCCGTGCGGTCGCGGGGCTCGGCGTGGACTTCAGCGGGACCCACTCGCAACCGGACGACGTCGACCGTTCCGCGGTGGCCGCCGAGATCTTCGGATCGGCC
>JAACEA010000553.1 GCA_009936695.1 Planctomycetia bacterium | reverse complement strand
CCCGCGGCCGAGGCCAGGAACACCGCGAGCGGCCGGAGCCCCGATCGCCATTCGACGAAGGCCTCGCCGCAGGCGTCCACGGCCCAGGCGAACGAGCCGACCGGTGGGGGCCGGCGCATCACCACGGTGTTGGTCGAATCGCTCAACGCGAGGGTCCGTCGGGCGCGCTGCTTCGACCGAGTTCGCTTCCCGCGGCGAAGGCGAGATCGGCCGCCGCGACCAGAAGATCGGCCCGGGCGTCGACGAAGGTCGCGTTCGAAGTCTGCAGATCGCGTTCGGCCTGCACCAGCGTGGTGATCGTGGCCAGTCCCTCGCGATACGCGGAGGCCACCGCTTCGAACGCCTCCTCGCTGCTCTCCACGAGCGCGACGCCGCAGTCGTACTGGCGTCGGTAGGCCTGGACGCGGAAGTAGGCGTCCCACGTCTCGCCGATGGCTTCGAGGCGGATCGCCTCGAGTTCCGCCTCGGCGGCCCGTCGCTTGGCGCGGGCCGCCCGCACCGCGTTCTCCCGGATATAGCCCTCGAAGATGATCCAGCTGCCCGAGACGCCGACGGTCCAGATCGGCGTCGAAGTCCGGTCCGACGGATAGTCGGTGGTGTTCGAGCCGGGGATCGGCTTGTCGGTCCCGGTGTCGAATTCGGTCCAGGTGTACCCCACCGAACCCTGCAGGCCGACCTCGGGCATGAACGCCGCTTCGGCGCGACGCACCTCGGCGGCGGCGCTGCGGACGTTCTCGATCGCGGCACCGAGGTCCGGTCGGCCGCGCAAGGCGATGTCGATGACGTCCTCGACGCGTTGCTCGAGCACCGCGGGAAGATCACGCTCCGTGAGTCGGACGATCTCGAGCGGAACGTTCGCGGGCACGCCGCAGGCGGTGAGCAGGTCGCCGCGCGCGGCGAGGATCTCGGCGACCGTCGCTTCGAGATCGAATCGCGCCTGGGCGAGTCCCTGCCGCGCGAGCAGCAGGTCCGGCGCGGTCGCGAGGCCCACCGTGACCTGCCGTTCGACCATCTCCAGAACCGTCTCGGCCAGTTCGCGGTTTCGGAGGGCCGCCTCGTTCCTTCCGAGGGCCGCATCGAGCCTGAAGTAGCCGACCTGGACCGCCTGGACCGTCCGCTGGAGGGCTCGATTGAACCGGAGATTCGCGGCGAAGAGCTTCGCGCGGGCGGCATCGTCGTTCGCTTCACGACGCCCGAAGTCGAAGAGCAGGTAGTTCAGCGCGATCTGCGGCACCAGCGCCACCTGATCCGATTCCAGTGCGAAGCCGTTCGCGGGGAAGATCTCCCGGGTGTAGTAGAAGTCGGCCTCGAGGCCGATGACCGGATACCACGCGCCGCGGGCGATGCCCAGTTCGGCGGCGGCCATGCGGGCGCGTTCCCAGGCCGCCCGCGTCTCGGGTCGATGGTCGAGGGCGAAGTCGATCAGGCGGAGGAGCGAGGTGGGGCCGTCTCCGAGGCGGACCCCGCCCGAAGCGGGGGCGTCCGCGGCGTCGGGAGCGGTCTCGTCCACGCGATCACGATCATTCGGGACGCCGGTGGAGGGTGACGCCGGTCGCCAGGGGCGATCCGGGCGTTCCGAGACCAGATCGTCGAGATCCACATCGGCGTACGGGCGCTCCGACGCGCATCCGGTCGCGACCGCGATGAGCATCGTCAACGCGAGGTCGAGCACGGGCCGACGCCGTGCGGTGCCGATCCGTCCGTCGCGATCGAGGTTGTGCTCCGTGGAGGTGCTGATCCTGCGGCTCCGATCAGGGATGGATCACCGACGGGCCGATCGGGGGTCGGCCCTCGCCCACGGTATCATCGTGGCGTGATTCTGCCACGCACCGATCGCGGACCTCGCTTCGATGTCCGACGCACCACGCTCCGGACCTTCGTCGCGGTCGCGTCGGTGATGATGCTCGGCGGATGCGATCCGATCATCGACATCGGTGGTGCGTTCTTCCCGGGATGGATCTTCGCGGCGATCGGCGGCCTGGTGAGCATGCTGCTGGTCCGGCAGATCCTGCACTGGACCGGGATCGAGCAACACCTTCTCTTTCGCGGCTTCGCCTATCTCGGCGTGTTCATCGCGATCACCGTGCTTCTCTGGTACGCGTTCTTCCTCACCTGATTCGACGACGAGCAACCATGGCCGAATCCCGGGAGAAAACCTCGTCCGAAGCATCGCCGACCACCGCGTCGAATTCGGATTCGACGCCGAAGGCCGCGGCGGAGGCCGAGCGCACCCCGGGATTCCGGGCGGTTCGCAGGGCTCGAGGCGGTTGGCGTCGGGTGGCGGGGCTCGTTCTCGGCCCGTTGATGGTGCTTTCCGGACTGGCATCCATCCTGTTCCTCGCCATCTCGCTCGACGTTCGTCCGCGGACCCTCGATGCGGCGGTCCGCGCGAACACCATCGGAATCGCGCCGCACGTGAGCGGACCGATCGTCGATCTTCGGGTCGTCGACAACCAGCCGGTTCGCAAGGGCGACGTCCTCTTCGTGGTGGATCCGCGCCCGTATGCCGCGGACCTTGCGGACGCGGAAGCGGCCCTGGCCCTGATCGACATGGAGATCGCGGCGCTTCGGGCCCGCGTCGTGGCGGCGGATCGGGCGATCGAAGAGGCGAACGCCCTGCTCGTCGAAGCCGAGGCGGACGCGGTCTATGCGCAGCTGTACCTCGATCGGGTGAGACCGTTGCTCTCCGAACGTTTCGTGACGCCCGACCAGGTGGACAAGGCCGCGTCCGAGGTCGAGGCGCTCGATGCGGCGGTCGCCACCGCACGAGCCCGCATCGCCGCGAGGGAGGCCGATTTCGCCGTGGCGGTGGCGGCCCTCGGCGATCTCGACGACCTTCCCGAAGCGATTCCGGTCGAGGAAGCCACGGAACGCGACATCGACATGGTGGAGGCGGGCGGGCCGGCGGCGCTGGCCGCCGGGGATCGTCCGGCGGAGATCGAACCGGAGGATCTCAACGCCCGTCGCATCGCCGCGATGGCGGCGGTCGCGAAGGCCCGGCTCTATCTCGACTACTGCACCGTCCGGAGCCCGCTGGACGGGTACGTCACCAACCTCAACATCACGGTGGGGGAATACGCCAACGAAGGTCGCCAGGTCTTCGCCCTCGTCGATGGATCGGTGTGGTACGTCATGGCCAATTTCAAGGAGACCTACCTCTCCTTCATCGATGTCGGTGACGAGGTGGAGGTCTACCTGATGGCGCGACCGTCCGAGCGGTGGCGTGGCGTGGTGCAGGGGGTGGGTTGGGCGATCGACCTCGCGGACGGTCGCGACATCCAGCAGACCGATCTTCCGAGGGTCGATCCGACGCTCGACTGGGTCCGGCTGGCTCGGCGATTCCCGGTGCGGATCATCCTCGAGGATGGTCCCGACGTGCCGATCCGGATGGGCGAGACCGCCGCGGTGATCGTGCTGCCCGGCGAGGACGAACTGCCGCCCGCGCAGTTTCCGTGGCTCAGAAGCCTGTTCGACGACCTTGATCTCGACGATTGAACCGACGCCTCACTCGCCGAACAGCGGCTTCTGGTTGGGCAGTTCGGGCGGGCGCTGCCGGAGTTCGTCCACCGCGTCCGCGATGTCCTCCACGCTCCGGAACTGCTCGTACTCGCTCGCGTAGCGGATGTAGGCGATCTGGTCGATGCCCCGCAGCGCCGTGGCGACGCGTCGACCGATCTCCTCGCTGGGAACCTCCCGGTCGAACTCCCGGTGCAGTTCGTCCTCGAGTCGGGTCACCAGTTCGATCTTGACGTCTTCGGCCACCGGCCGCTTTCCGCAGGCCGCCTGGATGCCGCGAAGGACCCGTTCGGCATCGAACGGGACCCGTGCATCGTCGCGCTTCACCACCATCAGTCGCCGGGTCTTCTCGAGTCGTTCGAACGTGGTGAATCGTCGCTCGCACGTCTCGCACTCGCGGCGACGGCGGATCGACGAACCACCCTCCACCGGACGCGAGTCGCAGACCCGGGTGCTCGTCGATTGGCAGAACGGACAGTGCACGGTTCGCTCCAGTCGGTCTCGGGACGCGCGGGTCGTGCCATGGCGGCGACGCCCGGGTCGGCGGTCGGTTCACGGAGGCTTGCGCCGAGGCTCACACGTCCTCGATGTCGGTGATCTTCTTGCCCACCAGTTCTTCGATCCGGGAGGTGTGCTTCTTCGTCTCGGCGTCGACCTCCTCCTTGGAGCCGTTGACGTCGTCGTCCGAGAGCTTCTGCTCGGCCCCGGTCTGCTCGATGCTCTTGATCGCGTCGCGGCGTTCGTTCCGGCAGGCGACCTTGGCGTCCTCGCCCATCTTCTTCACCTGGCCGACCAGCTGCTTGCGTCGATCCGCGGACGGGGCCGGCACGCTCACGCGGATCGCGGGCCCCTCGGCCTGCGGATTCAGACCGAGGTCGGCCGATTCGATCGCCTTGATGATCTCGTTCTTGGAGGCGGGGTCGAACGGCTTGATCAGGAGCTGCTGGCTTTCCGCCACGGAGATCCCGGCGAGTTCCCGGAGGTCGGTGTGCGACCCGTAGTAGTCCACCTTCACGTACTCCAGCAGGGCGGTATTCGCCCGTCCGGTGCGGATGCCTCGGAGCTCGCGCTGGAGGTAGTCGACGGTCTTGTCCATCCGATCGCTGCACTCGAGAAGGATTTCGTCGATGTCCATGCCTTGGTCTCCATCGCCCGTGGGGCGGTCGGGGTGATCCGGGATTCTCGTGGGAAGCGTGGATTGTAGGGCGACGGTCGATCGTCGTCCGAGGCGACGCCGATCAGTCGGCGGTGACCAGCGTGCCCACGGTCTCGCCGCCGACCGCCCTCGCGATGTTGCCGGCGGCCTGGTAGTCGAAGACCTGGATCGGAAGTTCATGCTCCATGCACATCGTGAGGGCCGTGAGGTCCATCACCCCGAGCTGGCTCTCGATGGCGGTCGCGAAGGTGAGGCGGTCGTACCGGACCGCGTCGGGGTTCTTCTTGGGGTCGGAGTCGTAGATTCCGTCGACCTTGGTGGCCTTGAGGAGCCGGTTCGCGCCGAGTTCGATTCCCCGGAGGGAGGCGCAGGTGTCGGTGGTGAAGAAGGGGTTCCCGGTGCCGGCGGTGAGGATGACCACGCGGCCCTTCTCCAGATGCCGGATCGCGCGGAGGCGGATGAACGGCTCGGCGACCGCGGTGAGGTTGATCGCGGACATCGCCCGGGCCGGCACGCCCTGTCGCTCGAGGGCCTCCTTGAGGGCCACGCCGTTGATGACGGTGCCCAGCATGCCCATGTAGTCGGCGGTCGACTGGTCGATCGTGCCGTCCTTGG
>JAACEA010000552.1 GCA_009936695.1 Planctomycetia bacterium | reverse complement strand
CTGCTGCGTCAACGCCCGGAAGTCCGGGCGACTCGAAACGCCGGCCTGCCTCGGCGTCCGCGACCTCCAGACCGACGGGCTGTTGCTGCTCGAAGCCACGCCGCGCATCGAACATCAGGTGGGGTTGCTGCATGGCATCGCGGGCACCAACGGTCGGCCGCGCCGGCCGGTCGACGGCATCCTGCTCACGCATGCGCACATCGGACACTACGCGGGCCTCATCCAGCTCGGACGCGAGGTCGCATCGACCACGGCGACGCCGGTGTGGGCCACACCTCGCTTCTGCGAGTACCTGCGAACCAACGGACCGTGGTCGCAACTCGTCGAACTCGATCAGATCTCGCTCCGGGAGATCACGCCGGGAACCACGGATGGCGAGGTCGCACCCACGTCGTTCGAGCCGCTTCCCGGGCTGCAGGTGGATGCATTCATCGTCCCCCACCGCGATGAGTTCAGCGACACCGTCGCCTACAAGCTTCGCGGCCCGGCGAAGACCGTGCTCTTCTGCCCCGACGTCGATCGATGGGATGCGCACGAGGGGCTCCTCGAGAAGCTGCTCGAAGGGGTCGACGTCGCCTACGTGGACGCGACCTTCTACGACGGTCGGGAGCTGCCGGGCCGGAACATCCTCGAGGTGCCGCATCCGCCGATGATCCGAACGATGGAGCTGCTCGAGGCGGTGGGGCGGAAGACTCCGGGACGGGTCCGCTTCATCCATCTCAACCACACCAACCCGGCGCTGAACGACCTCGATCTCCAGGACGAGATTCGTGGTCGTGGTTTTCCGGTCGCGGAGGTCGGCGAGCGGGTCGGCATCTGATCACCGGCCCCGGCGAAGCGAGGGCGACGTCGCGTCGTGGTGAACAGGCGTCGGTTCAACGACCGGCTTCGATCCGCGTCCGGGTGGATTCGAGGAGTCGAGCGGCATGCTCGTCTCGTCGATCCCCACCGGGAATCGGCTCGAGCGTCTCCCCGTCAAGGGTGAAGCGATCGCGGTCCTTGCACCAGCCATGGGTGTCGAGGATCCAGTGGAGCGTCTCCGCGTCCGAAGGTGCGTCGAACACGAGTTCGACACCCTCGCCGGGCCCGATCGTCACCACGGCACCGTCCGCAACGGAGAGCAGGGGCAGCACGTCGCCGAAGGCGGTGTATCGACCGCGCTGGTGTCGAACGTCCCACAGTGGGACGCGGTCGGTCCAGTCGTAGTCGGGGCGTCGCTGCGGCGCGTCGAGCCGCTTCGGGAAACCGATGGCCGAGAAGGTCGCCCCGCTGGGCGGCACCGTGACCCGCTTCGCCTCGGCGGGGGCGGGTTCACCGATCACGACCCGAAGTCGATCCCAGTAGATCTCCTGGTTCGTACTCAGTCGAAGGGCGTCGCACCCGTCGGGGATTCCGTCGAGTGGGAACGCCGAGGTTCGCGGCATCCCCGCGGGATAGCCGAACTGCTCCTGCACGACCCGCCAGACGCCGTCTGCGCCGCGCGCCTCGAGCGTCGGTGCTTCGTAGGCGGCCTCGGCCTGCCAGGCCGCGAACATGGTCTGGGCATACGGGTACTCGACCCAGCCGTCCATGAGCAGCCAGGGACGGCGGTCGTCGGTGGCCGTGGGAATCGGCGCGTCGAACTCGAGTTCCACCACGTGGTGCTCCGCGAGACGCCCGATGAACCGATGGTCGAGGGCGGGGATCGGGGCCGCCTCGAAGTCGTCGAGGCGGACCGACGCCAGCACGTCCTCGCCACGGTGATTGGTCGCCTTGATGGGATCGATCGTGGTCCGGTAGAGGATCGGCGCCCCGGTGGCGGGTGGTCCGAGGATCGCGAGTCGTTCATCGATTGCGAGCGACCAGCCGTCGGGCAGCGACCAGCCCACGAGTGTCGCCGCATCGAGATAGCAGACCTCCTCCATCGGCTCGCAGAGGACGAGTCGGAGCCGCCCCTCGGCATCGGGCGCGAGGGCGTTCGCGGGCATCGGGAACCGTT
Source organism: Planctomycetia bacterium (assembly GCA_009936695.1). Classification (GTDB taxonomy): domain Bacteria; phylum Planctomycetota; class Phycisphaerae; order Phycisphaerales; family SM1A02; genus UBA12014. The sequence goes on along the minus strand of JAACEA010000552.1, from coordinate 2,334 downwards.
CGAACGGTCGGGGATCGCTGTAGACCCCGGGTTCGAGGAGATAGCCGACGCCACCCACGCCGAGCACGTCGCTCACGAAACGAAAGTCCTCGCCGTCGTGGGTGAACAGCACCGGGCACGAGGAGACCTGTCGTTGCGTCTCCACGATCCGGTCGACGCTTCCGGCGGCGAGGGACGGCCCCGGCGTCGTCGCGTCACCGAGTCCGGGGACCTCGCCCTGGAAGAGGCCGTCGGGCCAGTCGACGAGGAGATACGAGATGGCCGGCGCGCCGCCGAGTCCAAACGGGACCGGCTGTCGCGACTGTCCCGGACCGGCGTCCGGGGGGAGATTCGAGGTGATCGTCCACGCGTCGTCGATCCGGGCCGCGAGAATCGCGCCGAGGCCGTCGGGATTCGATCGGATCGACTGCGTCGGATCGTCGCCGCCCGCGAGCTCGACCGCGGTGAAGTCGAACCGACCGGGACCGGGGGGCACCAGCGTGGGAATCGCCGTGCCGATGGTGGGAACCGAGATCGCGGAGAATCCTCGTCGGGGGTCCTCGAGGATCGGTGTCCAGTTCGCGGTGTCGCCCAGCCCGAGGGTCGAATTCGTGACGATCTCGAATCGGCCGTCGCCGTCGGGGTCGAGCATCGCGAGATTCGCCGGCGGGGCGTCGAAGGAGTGGAGGACGGTCGAGTCGAAGATGCCCGCCTCGTCTCGCGCCCAGCGGTGGATGTCACCCGATCGATCGCAGGTCACCAGGTCCATCACGCCGTCACCGTCGAGATCGCCGCTCGTGGCCAGCACGAGGTCCGCTTGACGGATCCGCTCGAACGCCGCGTCATCGGCGCGATAGTTCCACAAGCGATCATTGAGGAGCACGAGATGCGGGGGGGTGTCGCGGATCACGAGGAGATCGAGATCCCGGGTTCCGTCGAGATCCGCGGACAGCACGCGGACGCCGCCGGTCGCGGCGTCGAGTCCGATGGTCCCGGCGATCGAGGTGAATCCGCCATCCCGGTCGTTGTTGAGCAGGTTCGCCGGTCCATCCGCGTTGGCGAGCAGGATGTCGAGATCGCCGTCGTGATCCGCGTCCACGAAGCGGGCGTCGGTGGTGTCGTGATCGCCGTCCTCGGTGCCCGACGTCCCGGTCGCATCCATCCAGTCGCCCGTCTCGCTTCGGAGAAAGAGCCGGTTCGGGCCACGACGACCGAGATAGGCGTCGGTTCGACCGTCGCCGTCCACATCCGCGAAGGCCGCGAAGCGGACGCCGTCGACTCGGGCGAGGGGATGATCCGCCACCGGGCGGTAGCCATCCTCTTCGCGGAGGAGCACGAGATTCGGCGCGTCTCCCTGAAGTGCGTCGGCGATGAAGAGGTCGAGGCTTCCATCGCCATCCAGATCCGCGATCGAGGGCACGCGTGCACCAGACGTCGTCGACCACGCCGGGGTCGCGCCGAGCACGGGCAGGGGCACGGGGGGCGACCACGAGCCTCCCTTCGGGCGGGGGACGCGAGCGACTCCCGCTCCGCCGGGCCGAGCCATCGACTTCGGGCCGAGTCGACCGTAGATCGGGCGAACGGTTCGGGCGCGGGGGTTGTCTTCCAGACGCTCGAACGTCGCGAGGGCCTCGTCCGCGACGTCGTCGTCGCCGAGTCGCGCGGCGACCGAGCCGAGTCGGTACCAGCCGCTGCGCTGATACGGGTCGAGTTCGGTCGCCCGTCGATAGGCGGTGACGGCGGCGGCGGGATCCCGACGCTCCTGCGCGAGTCCGTAGTGGTACCAGGTGAACGGATCGGCATCATCGACGTCGAGCAGACGTCCGAGCCGCGCGGCCGCGATCTCGTCGTTCCCCGCTCGGAGATGCAGCACGGAGGAGAGGTAGGCCGCCCTCGGGTCATCCGGGGATTCGGCGTGGATCGCGTCGAGCATCGCGAGTGCGTCGGCCTCGTCGGTCTCCTCCTGGCGGTTCATGGTCGCGATCGCGAGATCGATGCGGGCGTCGGTGCGATCGGGGTCGCCTTCGACCACGCCAGCGAGAAGTCGGACGGCGTCGTCGTAGTCGTAGCGGGACAGGAGTCCGGCGGCCCGACGATGGTCCGCATCCGCCGTCCCGGTCGCGACGGCGTCCGATTCCGGAGGATCCTCGCAGCCGGTGAAGGATGACACGGCGAGGAGAAGCACGGCCGACGCGGGTCGAATCAGGTTGAGCATGCCCGGAGTCTACGAGTCCGGGGCGGGGCGTGGCGGTCTTGAACCGCTCAGTCGAGGAACTTGATCCCCAGTGGCGCGACCCGGACCGTCGGTTCGCCGATCCATACTATATACTACGTACTACATACTATATACTATAT
>JAACEA010000551.1 GCA_009936695.1 Planctomycetia bacterium | reverse complement strand
TTCTGCTTGGTGAAGGCCACCGGCCAGGTGACGTCCATCGCCTCGCCGTACTCCGCCATCATCTTGCATTCGCCGGCGAAGTCCTCGGCCTCCACCTTGCCGCGATCGTCGCGGAAGATCACGCTTCCCTGCTCGCTGGTGAGGCCGAGCACGACCACGTCGTAGCCGTCGTAGTACTCGACCAGCTCCCGGACCTGCGGGAACGAACCGACGCACGGTCCGCACCAGGTGGCCCAGAAGTCGAGCACCACGACCTTGCCCTTGAGCGAGCCGAGGTCCTTCCAGTCGGCCCCCTCGCTGTTCCAGAGCAGATCGACCTTCGGGGCGGGGTAACCCATGAGTTCACCCCGTCCCGCCGGACCACCGAGGAACGCGAGCGTGCTCTTCATCCGGCCCGCGTTTCGACGGTGGCCTTCGGCGTCGGCTTCAGGCGCCGTCTTCGCGAGTTCCTCGGACTTCGCCATGCCCTTCTCCATCGCCGCCATGAGACGACCGTGGATCGCGCGGCGCTGGTCGGCGTCGACCTTCGCCTTGGAGAGGAGTTCGGGGTACGACGGCCAACCGGTCATGAACATCGTCGCGTCGCCGTCCGGCATCCGGTCGACAAGCAAGACCAGTTCGCCCTGCATCGGAACCAACTGCTCCTCCGAGAGGGCACCCATCGCCTGGATGACGTCGCCGATCCGATCGTCCGGGACTTCCGCGAATCCGTGCGGCGTCGCGAACGCGAGGGCCTTCTCGTTCTCGCCCATGCCGGCGAGCATCAGGCACGCGTCGAGCCACTCCGGACCCGCGGCGGCCTCCTCGATCCTCGCCATCCAGATTGGCTTCGCGTTCGGGGAGTACGCCCACAGCATCTGCATCGCACCGATCGTCTCCATGTCGCACTCGGCGGGATCGACGCCGTTGAGCTGCGCGTCGAGCACGGCGTGGAAGCCCGGGTCGTCGAGGGAGAAGTCACTGCCTTGCGCGCGGTAGTAGGTCATCGCGGCGGCGGTCTTCTCCTTGATCTCCGCCTCGGTCGGCGGTGCGGCGTTGGAGAAGGAGGGACATGCCAGCACGAAGGCGGCGGCGGTCATGGTGATGGTCGGATTCATCGATCGGTCCTTTCAAGAGTGGAGTTCCAGCCTACCACGAGGCGACGGACCGCCGTGCCGGCCGTCCGCACGTCCCCCCGTGGCGTTCAGAACGCCGGGCCATCCAGGATGACGTCCCCTTCGGGAACGCCCGAGGCGAGGGGCCGGAGCAGGGCATCGCGCCGGACGGCCGCGGTTCCGTCCGCTTCGATGACGTTCACACGACCGCTCGTCGCGTGGTAACCGCTCGACCCGTAGATCGCCTCCCGTCCGAACAACATCGCGAGGTCGAAGCCTCGTTCCACGCCGAACGCGTGCGCCACGCCGAGCATCTCCGGGACCAGTCCCACGCCACGACTCCCCGGTGCGACGCAGACCTCCGCGATTCCCAGGACGCGCAGGGTGCGAAGACGAGGTCGGATGCCGAATCGGATCGCCAGATCGTGCGCGGCCACGTGGGCGACCAGACGGTCTTCGAACCGGATCGACCACCGCCACGACGGCGGTTGCGCGTAGTACCGCCTCGTGCGGAAGATCTCGTCGCCGGGTTTCGTGAAGCACGCCGCCAGGAGTTCCCGAAGCTCCCGGTCGAACGTCGGGTCGACGTCGTCATCCGCGATCCGGACCACGTCCGATCGCTCGGACTCAGCCACGACGACCGACCTTCGAAGTCGTCTCATCCTCACGGGGCCGCCCTTCACATGCCGGCCGCATGATCACGCCCTCCCCACCAACGCGTCGCGAAGTCGACGGAGCAGCGATCCGTCCCTTCCCTCAACGTCCGCCTCCCGGGCGGTGGCGAAATCGTACGCCTCGAAGGGGCCGAGACGCCGCCGCTCCGGATCCTCGACGGCGAACCGGGGAATCACGTGCCCGTGGAGTTCGGGAACCTGGTTGCAGAGGACGAGGTAGTTGATCCGCTCCGCGCCGGTCGCCGCGAGCACGGCGTCGCCCAGCCGGACGAGATCCGTCATGAAGGCGGCCCGGAGGAACTCGTCGAGTTCGTTCACCGAGGCCGCGCCGGGATCGGGAAGCAGCATGCAGCAGCCTTCGATCGCCTCGGGCTGGCGGTCCCCGAGCACCGCCCAACCGCTCGACATCCGGGCGATGACCCGGGGGTCCTCTTCGCGGCGGATCCGGTCGAGACGTCGTGCGATGGGCCCCGGCGTGGTGTCGTTCATCGCACGAAAACTACCCGAATGCCCCGTCTCGCGGCGGATCTCCCGCGGCCTTCGACCCGACTCAGATCGGTGGCACTCGGTCGGCGAGCACGTGGTAGTGCGGATCCTCGCTGATGTCGACCTCGACCAGGTCCCCCGCCCGATCGAGCAGGCGCCGGCAGTCCTCGCTCAGGTGCCGGAGGTGGAGACGCTTTCCGAGCGCCTGGTACCGCTCCGCGAGATTGTTGATCGCCTCGAGCCCGGACTGGTCGTACACCCGGCTGAAGTAGAAGTCGATCACGATCTCGTCGGGATCGTCCTGCGGGCTGAAGAGATCACGGAATCGCGTGACCGTGCCGAAGAACAGGACGCCGTGCAGCTGGTAGACCTTCTGATCCTCGTCGTCGATGGTGACGTCGGCGATGAGATGCTTGCTCTTGTTCCACGCGAAGACCAGGGCCGACAACGCGACACCGAGAATGACCGCGGTCGCCAGATCGTGCATGAACACGGTGTACATCGCGACCACCAGCATGATCAGCACTTCGGGGAACGGGATGCGACGCCAGGTCTGCAGCGTCGTCCATTCGAATGTCCCGATGACCACCATGAACATCACGCCGACCAGCGCCGCCATCGGCACCGCCTCGATCCACGGCGCGAGGAAGAGGATGAAGAGGAGCAGCGTCACCGCCGCCGTCACGCCGGAGAGTCGGCCGCGGCCTCCGGACTTCACGTTGATCAAAGACTGTCCGATCATCGCACAGCCGCCCATGCCGCCGAACAGACCACACGCGACGTTCGCGACACCCTGCCCCACGCACTCGCGGTTGCCGTTGCCCCGGGTCTCGGTCAGTTCGTCGATCAGCGTCAGGGTCATGAGCGATTCGATCAACCCGACGCCTGCGAGGATCAACGAATACGGCAGGATGATCCAGAGCGTCGCGAGCGTGAACGGCGGCAGGGTGAAGGCCCACCACGCCGGACGAGGGAGACCGCCTGCGATGCCCACCGCCGCGACGTCGACCGACGCGATCACCTCCGCGCGTTCCGCGTCGGTGAGTGGCGCAATCGGAACGCTCGGATCCGGAACGACCTCGATGCCTGCGGGAAG
>JAACEA010000550.1 GCA_009936695.1 Planctomycetia bacterium | reverse complement strand
CTTCGACGGGGACTCCTCGAACATCCGGAACTACACCAGCATGCTGCGCTTCCGGGAGCCGGGCGAGACCACGTGGAGCGAGCCGAGTCCGGTCAGCGTCAACGCGCCGGTCGAGCACGACGGCATGTGGTTCTTCCAGGCCCAGTGGGATCCGCCCGACCAGCCTCGTTTCCAGGGCGACGTCGCCAGCGCGGGCCTCAACTACACCGTGCTGGGTGTGGGCAACCGGAACGGGGTGTACCTCCAGCTGCTCGGCTGCGTGATCGCCGTGGTCGGGATGATCTACGCCTTCTACGTGAAACCCATCCTCAAGCAGCGACGTCGGGAAGCGGTCTACGCCCGCGCCAAGGCGTCGCCGAACGCGGAGGTGTCCGCATGAGCGGCATCGAACGACGGGTGTCCGGGATCCTCGCGGTCCTGCTGCTTCTTCTCCTGAACGCCGCGCCCCTGAATGCGGCGCCCCTGCAGGCCACCGAGGAGGCCGGCGACTGGGCGATGACGCTCGACCTCGAACCGTTCGGGGCGATGGCGGTCCACGTGCAGGGGCGGATCAAGAGTTTCGGTTCCCACGCGAACACCGTCATGGATTCGGTGAGCGGACCCCGGCTGATCGCGGGCCGGTCGCCGAGCTTCACCTATCTCGACATGCTCTTCCGCCCCGACGCGTATCGCGACGCGGATTGCATCTACATCAAGAACAAGCTCGTCCGCAACACGCTGGCGAGCGCGATCGAGGGGACGGATCCCGAGCTCGCGGCCCGGATGGAGATCTTCCGGAAGTCCGGGCTCATCTCGCCCGAACTGCTCGACCGCCCCGAGGTCGGTCCGATCCTGAAGCGCATGGAGTCCGACCTGATCCGGACCGCCAAGCAGGTCGACGCGATCAACGCGGCCCGCACCGTCATGTCCCCGGCCTTCCTGCTCGACCGTCTTCGAGTGATTCCCCCGGGGGACGGCGAGTCGGACGCGGCGTGGCACGGGCTCGCGGAGATCATGTTCCTGCCCGGCGACGCCACCACCATGGATCCGGAGCTCGCCGGTCTCCCCGAGCAGGAGCCGATCACGGGCATCGACCCCGAGCTCCAGCGAAAGGCCGCGACCGCGTGGCGGGAACTGGTGAACGCCTGGACCGCGGAGGATGGCGCGGGCGTCGAAGCCGCGTCGCTGACCCTGGCCGGGATCTCGCGTGAGATGAATCCCGCGGCGTATCCGCCCGCGGCACGACTCGCGTGGGAGAACTGGTACTTCGAGGCCGACCAGCTCACTCGAGGCTGGTTGATCTACATGGCGTCGATCGTCTTCCTGCTCCTCGGCGTGGTCTATCGATGGCGATGGGCGATGACCACCGGCATGGTGGTCTTCCTCGCCGCCTTCGGCCTCCAGACCTTCGCGGTGGGACTCCGGTGGTGGATCAGCGGCCGCTGGCCCAACTCGAACATGTTCGAGGCGGTCACCACCGCCAGTTGGTTCGGGGTCATCTGCGCCGTACTGCTCGAGATCCTGTGGCTTCGCCGGACGTCCTTCCGCGGCCTGCTGCCGCTCGGAGCGGGGGTGACCGCGATGGTCGCCCTGATGACCGCGCACTTCCTCCCCGTGTACCTGAATCCGAACATCTCGAACATGATGCCGGTGCTGCACGACGTCTGGCTCTACATCCACACCAACGTGATCATCTTCAGCTACGCCCTGATCTTCATGGCCGCGGTCACCGCGACGCTGTATCTGGCCTATCGCCTCTTCGGCGGTCGCGCGGTCTACGCGCGGGCGGGTGGGGCGGGGGCCCTGGTCCTCGCGGGTCCCGACGGTCACACACGGGCGGACCTCGAGGAGACACCGGACGCCGCCCGACGCCGCGACCGGTTCGGGGAGATTCTCGACGGGAGCACGATGCTCCTGATGGAAGTGAGCTTCGTGCTGCTCTGGGCCGGCATCGTGATGGGGGCGATCTGGGCCGATCACTCCTGGGGTCGTCCCTGGGGCTGGGACCCGAAGGAGGTGTTCGCGTTGAACACCTTCGTGATCTTCGCGATCCTCGTCCACGTCCGACTCAAGGCCCGGGACAAGGGCCTCTGGACCGCGATCCTCGCGGTGATCGGTTGCGGCGTGATGTTGTTCAACTGGATCGTGATCAACTTCGTCATCTCCGGACTGCATTCCTACGCATGAACGACCACGAAGAACGATCGTCCGAGGTCGAGGCGATTCTCGACCGGGTGGAGAAGCGGGTCGTGGCCCAGGTCGCGCGGGACAACGACCTGCTCGGCCCGATCGACGAGGCCGAGATCAAGGCTCGGGTGAAGGCGATGCCCTCGGGCATCCGAGGTCCGATGGTCTTCGCGCTCGCCGGACTCCCTTCGCTCCGGCGGGTCTGGGCGGACCATGGCCGAACCGGGATCGGCGAGGCCTATGCACGGATGATCCTCCGATCGATCGCCTGTTTCCTCGGCAGCGAGGACCTCTCCGAACTCGTGGGGATCGGTCGGGTCTTCGGCGAGTCGGAGGCGATGCTCGCATGCGTGCTCGAGGTCGCGGATCGTTGAACGCGACCTCGTCACTCGAGGCGTGACCCGCCGACGCCTCCCGGATCAACCGAGAATGCGGCGCTCCGCCTCGTCGACGAACTGCGCGAGGTAGAGCGTTCGGTACCGTCCGCCCGCCGCCATCAGCGCCTCGTGGCTTCCACGCTCGACGATCCGTCCCTGGTCGAGCAGGAGGATCAGATCGGCCCGCCGGATCGTGGAGAGTCGATGGGCGATCACCACCGCGATCCGGTCGCGGAGAATCTCGTCGACGGCGTTCTGGATCGTCGCTTCGGTCTCGGCGTCGACCGAGGACGTGGCTTCGTCCATGATGAACAACTGCGGATCGGCGAGAAACGCCCGGGCGAGGGAGACCAGCTGCCGCTGTCCCTGCGAGAGATTGCCGCCGCCCTCGCCGACCTCGAAATCGAGTCCGCCTTCGAGCGCCTCGACGAACTCGAGGGCGCGGACCCGTTCGATCGCCGCGAGGATCGCGTCATCGTCGGCGTCGAGGCGTCCGTAGCCGACGTTGTCGCGGATCGTTCCGGAGAAGAGGTGGGGCACCTGCTGCACCACCCCGAACTGAGACTGCCACCAGTCGAGGCCGCGTTCCCGGTAGTCGACCCCGTCGACGAGGATCCGACCCTCGGAGGGCTCGTACCAGCGGGCGAGCAGGCCGGCGATCGTGGTCTTGCCGCTGCCGGTCGAACCGACGAGGGCGAGCGTGGTCCCTCGGGAGAGTTCGAACGAGACGTCGTCGAGCACGCGTTCGCCCTCGACGTAGGCATGACCGACGGCTTCGAAGCGAATCGTCTCGACCAGCGCCCGGCCGCCGTCGGCCGCGACGCCTTCCGGCGGATCCGCGGGCGTCGCGGCGATGCGGGCGGCGACCTCGGGCGAATCTCGAATCGCCGGCGTCTCCTCGATCAACTCCTGCACCCGTTCCGCCGCCGCCTGCGCGCTCTGGAGATCGACGAATCGCTGGGCGAGTTCCTGGATGGGTTGCGAGAACAGCATCGCGTACTGCATGAACGCGATGAGCAGACCGAGCGTGAGGCCCGTCTCCTCCCGCACCTGGACGCCACCCGCCCAGAGCGCGATCCCGACGCCGATCGATCCCATGCTCATCACGATCGGAAGGTAGACCGCCGACTGCAGTGCGTTCCGAACGGTCCACGCCCGCATGTCCTCGGAGACGACCCGGAACTCCTCGGCGGCGGTCTCCTCGCGGGCGAGCATCCGGGTGGTCCGCACGCCCGCGATCGTCTCGTTGTAGGACGCGGTGATCCGGGAGTTCGCGGCGCGGATGCGTCGACTCGACTCCAGCATCCGTCGCTTGAACCACCAGGTGGCGATCGCCATCGGCGGCACGATCAGCGAGACCGCGAGTCCGAGCTGGGGATCGACCAGCATCATCGCGGTGAAGATCCCCACCAGCATCGTGGTGCCCCAGCCGAGGTCGAGCAGGAACCAGGGAAGAAGGCCGGTGACCTTGGTGACGTCGCTCGTGACCCGAGCCACCAGCCAGCCGGTCGACCGGACGTCGAAGTAGCTGAAGGGGAGCGCCTGGAGACGGGCGAAGGACGACTCGCGAAGGTCGTACGCCACGCTGGTCGCGATCAGCCCCGCCGCGGTGATGAATCGCCAGACGAGCAGCGCGAAGCACCCGAGCAGCCCGGCGTAGACGCCGCCGAGCATCGCGATCCGTTCGAACCGTCCGGGCTCAGGAGGGCGCGACGTCGACGGGGCGCGCGAGGCGGGTGGGCGAGGCAGCAAAATCCGTGCTCCGTGACTGCCTCGTCATGCTGAGCTCATCGACGGACATTAACCCGTGGGGAGTGGAGCCCAAAATATGGCAGGTGGTGAACGTGATGGACTGTGGGGAGAGCTACGCCCTCGACGGAGGCCAGCCCGCAGTGCGCGGCGGCGGTGGTGTGGGCGGGGGTGCGGGTGCGGGCGGGGGTGCAGGGGCGGGTGCGAAGGGGGCTGGAGGCGCCTCGGTCTTGTTCAGGGGTCAAAGCACGTCGTTCTACCTCGTGTTGCGGCACGGAATGGAGAAGAAGAGGGCGAAGATCACCGACCTCAGCGACGACGAGACCGTGCTCAACCCTAACAAAAACGACCCGCAGGCGGTGAGTGGGAGTGAGCGGGCGTCAACGGGTTGGACGGGTCGACCGCGGCCGTGGCGTGCTACACCGACGGGCCGCGCGCCACAATTTCGTCCTGAACCGTTTGACAGCGGGCGTCTTGTGTGTGTTGCCTCAGCCCCGACCTGACTCCTTACCCTTTGCCCCCCTCCCCTCCCTTCCCCCGCCGCCCCTTGCCCTCACCGCAGGAGCGGTTTGTCAGGCATGTTTATGTTGCATGGGTGGCGGCCGTGGCCCTGACAGGGAGCGACAGGCCCCTCGCGTCCGCCGATGCGAGGCTAGGCAAACGCGACAACTTGAACGATGCGATGCCAGGTTGGTGTGCGTGACGGGGGGGGGGGGGTGGGGTGGGGGGGGGGTAACGTCGCAT
>JAACEA010000084.1 GCA_009936695.1 Planctomycetia bacterium | reverse complement strand
TGTCACCCCGACTTGAAGGCCCCGGAAGCAATGCTTCCGGGGCCTTGTTCGTCGGTGTGCGGTCCGCCTCCGGCGTCCCCGGTCGGCCGACGCCGTCCCCGGTCTTGTGATCTCGCTCCGCTCGATTCAAATCCTGTCACCCCGACCATGCAGAGCCGCCCCTTCGGGGGCGGCTCTGTCGTCTTCCGGGGGTTGTCAGGATGATTCGATCCGTCGGCGCGGGCCCGAATCAGGGGCAGACGCCCCACGTCGCGAGCACGAGGCTGAGGTCGCCGCCACCCACGATGCCGTCCTGGTCGACATCGCACGCTTCGGAAGCGGTCCCCCAGGTGGCGAGCATGAGGCTCAGGTCTCCGCCGTTGACGATGCCGTCGTCATTGACGTCCGCCGAACACGGGGATTCGTCCGGCGAACGATCGTGCTCGAGAAGCCAGCCCACCAGTTCCCGCGGGAAGTTCGAGTTGAAGGCTGGGCCGTGGCTGCCGCCCTGGATCCGCCAGAGTTCGGCGGAACCGTGTTCATCGCAGCCGTCGTCGAGAATCACCCGCGCGGTCTCTGCGCCGGGAATGCTTCCGTCGAGGTCGAGTGGGGATTCCTCGGTCGCGACGTTCGAGCAGTTGTTGTAACCCGCCCACTTCTCGACCGACTCGACTGCCCCGGGATAGCAGAAGATGAAGGGGATGATGCACTGGCCGGCGTAGCGGATCACGTCGTCGTCGGTTCCGTGGATCTGCAGGACGTGCACGGGGTCGCTGGGGGTGCATCTGGAGTCGCGTGAAAACGTCGCACCGGCCAGGCTCGCGACCGAGGCGATGAGATCCGCGTGATCGCAGGCCATCCGGTACGCCATGAATCCGCCGTTCGAGTGTCCGACCACGTGGATGCTCCCGATGTCGACCGGGTACGCGCCGGCGATCGTCTCGATCAGGTCCCGCAGGTATCCGGAGTCGTCCGGGTTCTGGAACTCGTAGTCGCAACAGAAGTCCGTCCCGTTCCAGAATCGATTCCCCTGGGAGTCGGTGCTGCCGTTCGGGACGCAGAGCATGAATCGATCCTCGTCGATCCGGCTTCGCAGATTGAAGTAGTTCTCGTGCTGCGTGCCGTTGCTGGTGTATCCGTGGAGCGAGATCACCAGCGGGATGTCGGCGCCGGGGTCGAGATCCGTCGGAAGGTAGAGCGGCACCGTTCCGCGGTCGGTCGGTATCTGCTCCGTCTCCACCGCGAACGCCGAAGGCGTTCCGTGAAGGAGGGCGCATGAGACAGCGAAGAGTCCGATCGTGGCGTGTCTGGTCATCTCGATTCTTTTCCGGCACGCGAGCGTGCGCAGCCCCTTGGATCGCTTCGGCCCGTACTCCGATGGAGTGGATCGATGCGAGGATCCCTACGGTCCGCGACGCGCGATGGGTTCGGTAAAAGACGCGATTCCTCCGCCGGTCGCGAAAACGCCCCCGCCGCGAAGCGACGGGGGCGTCGAAGAATCATCGAGACGGCGTTCGAGCCGGGCTTCTCAGCCGCCGGTGCCGTTCCACTTCCAGATCTTCACGTGGTCGATCTCCATCGTGGAGGGGAACTTCGTGCTCTCGTCGGGCGACCCCGGCCAGAATCCGCCGAGCGCGAGGTTCATGATGAGGTACATCGGGCCCTGCGGAAGGTGCTTTCGCTGCTCCGGGGTGGTTCCGAAGCGGTGGGTCTCCTTGCCGTCGACGGTCCAGACGATGCCCTTCGGCGTCCACTCCACCCTGAAGTCGTGGTAGACGGTGTCGAAGTTCTTGCCGAGATGATCGTCGGTCGAGGTCTGCCCGAGGTCCCACGGGGGGAGGCCGTCGCGGAGCGGACCCCAGTGGAAGGAATGGTGGACCTTGTCCGGCTCCTTCCCGACGAGTTCGATGATGTCGATCTCGGGCGGCCAGCTTCCGTCGACGGGCAGGAGCCAGATCGCGGGCCACATGCCCTGGGTGTTCGGGAGTTTCGCCCGGATCTCCCACTTGCCGTACTTCTGCTCGAGCTTGCCTTCGGTCGAGACGTGGGCGCTGGTGAACTCGCGGTCGCCGACGCGACGCCGGTCCGCGGTGATGCTCATCCGCTTTCGATTCACCACGACGGAATCGGGGGCGTAGTACTGGAGCTCGCCGTTGTGGCTCCACGCGCCGTCGGACACGAACCATCGCTCCGGGTCGGGTCGGAACCCCTCGAAGCCGGGGTTCCGGATGGGAATCACCGTCGCGAGATCGCCGGTCGAGTCGGCGCGATTGACGACGACGTCGTCGATCCAGACCGGCTTGCCGGATGGCGCGGAGAGCCGAACCTCGATGTCCCGCGTGCCGCGTCGAACGTCGAGCGAGATCGCGAGCGGGCCGACACCGGTGGTTCGCCACTGGTCCATCTGCCCCCAGCCGGCGGTCCGTTTATGAGTGTCGATCGCGCGTCCGCGGCGGTCGAGCTGGACCACTTCCATCACGAACGAATCCCCGGAGCCGCTGGAACCGTTGGGGATTCTCGACCAGCCTTCGAAGGTCAGGGTGTCGCCGGCCTTCCAGCCCGTGACCTTCCGGGTGGCGGTGGCGGGGCTGCCGTCACCGAGCTTGAGCGACGCGGCGCCGGTCCGATTGAACCGGTCCGTGGTCTCGGCGGGGCCGGTCACGGTCCAGCCGGGAAGTGCCGTGTCGGCCGCGGCGAGGGCGGGATTGGTGAGGAGGTTGGTCGACTTGCCGCCCACGGTGAGCCGCGGCTTCTTGAAGAAGATCGCCCCGGACTCGGTGGTCGGCTGGATGAAACCCAGGATGAACCGGGCTGCGACGGTCCCCTCCGGGGCTTCGACCTCCGCCTTGGTGTTCACCCACTCGTTCACGGGGATGTCCCCCTTGCCCGGATCGAACGGACGCGCCTCGATGTGGGCGAGTGGTCGCCCGTCCGCGGCGAGACATTCGACCTTGGCGATCGGGAAATTCCCGGTACCCGCGATCGAATCGTTCCCCGGCGTCATCGCCTCGACCTGGAACCGGACCGGTGTCCCGGGTCGGATCTTGTCGAGCTGCACCACCTGCTGCATGATCGAGCCGGCGTACGGTTCGCCGAAGGGGCCCCACGACTTGAAGGCCCGCTCGTCGCCTTCGAGGTCGACGGCGAGTGCGTTGTTGTAGACGGTCCACCCGATCGCACCGCCGTCCGACGACTCGAACG
>JAACEA010000083.1 GCA_009936695.1 Planctomycetia bacterium | reverse complement strand
CGCCTCCTGGACGGTGTGTGACTCGGCGACCACCACGACGTTGTCGCCGACCCGGAATCGCAGCACTTCGAGGATCGGGCGAAGGCCGGCCCCGAGCATGCCGCCGGGGTGGTGTCGGTGGAACGCGTCCGCGTCGAAATCACGTCGCCGCGAGGCGGCGAGGGCGAGGGCGTCCCCGACCGCGAGCATCGCGGTGGTGCTCGCGGTGGGCGCGAGTTGCAGCGGGCAGGCTTCAGTGACGTCACCGAGCGCCAGATGGGCGGCGCACGCCCGTCCGAGCGAACTCCCGGCATCCCGGCTGATTCCGATGCACGGCACTTCATCGGCGCGGAGGATCGAGGCGAGGGCGACGACCTCCTCGGTCTCTCCGCTGAAGGACAGCAGCAGGGCGATGTCGCCCCGTCGGATCCGTCCGAGGTCCCCGTGCACGGCCTCCGCGGGGTGAAGGATGTGGGAGGGGCGACCGAGACTCGACAGGGTGGCGGAGATCTTCGCGCCGATGAGGCCCGACTTGCCCATGCCCGCCACGACCACGTGACCCTGGCAGTCGGCGACGAGTCCGATGGCGGCGGCCCAGTCGGCGGACGATCCGGCGGCGTTCGCGGCGATCCGCTCGATGGCGTCCCGCTCGGCGCGGAGGGCTTCCGCGACGAATTCGATCTCCGCGGCGGCGTCGACCGTCCGCGGCGTGGTGGGGGAGGGTTTCGTGGACATCCTCGAATTGTACGGCCCGGACGCGAATCGCTCCCGCCGGTGGTCCTCTTTTCACCGCCCTGGGCGGTACAGTGGACCCATGGCGATCCAGGACGAATACACGGTCCGGCTCAGTTCCTTCGAGGGGCCGCTCGACCTGCTGCTCTACCTGATCCGGCGGGCGGAGGTGGACATCCACGACATTCCGATCGTGGAGATCACGGACCAGTTCCTCACCGCGATCACGACCCTCGGGGACGACGATCGCATCGACATCGATGCCGCAGGCGAGTTCCTGGTCATGGCGGCCACGCTCGTGGAACTGAAGTCGAGGACGCTCGCGCCGCGACGGACGGACGAGACCGGTGAGTCCGAATCGATCGAGGAGGAGCACGATCCCCGGCACGAACTCGTGCGTCAGCTGCTCGCCTACCAGCGCTACCGTGCCGCGGCGGGCCGACTCGAGGACCGTCGCGAGGAGTTCGCGGCGCGATGGCCGGTGCGGGTGCGGATCGGCGACGCCACCGAGGAGGAGGGGGAGTCACCGGCGCTCGAACTCGACGACGTCCACGCCGGCGATCTGTTCGCCGCGTTCGAACGAATCATGGCGGCGATCGATCCGACGAGGATCGGCGAGCATGCGGTCGAGTACGACGACACGCCGATCAGCCTCCATCAAGAGGATCTGCTCGACCGGATCGGGCGGGCGCCCGACTTCCGGTTGACGCTGCAGGACGCGTTCGAGGCGCGAAGCCGGGGAGCGATGATCGGGCTCTTCCTCGCGGTCCTCGAACTCGCACGACAGCGGAAGGTGCTCGTTCGTCAGGAGGACGACGGTGTGATCCAGCTCGAATTGAATCGCGACGTGGACGACGGGGTCATGCACTTCGACGACGCGGAGGCGGATGGGGATCTCGAGCGCCCGGACGACGAGTCGCCGTCCGTCGGCTGAGCCCCCTCGGCGCCGCCTTCAAACCGTCGTCTTCCGCCCGCTCAGGACTCGATGTCGCGGGCGATCCCGTTCTCGGTGCACCACTCGTCGAGGAATTCCAGCCACTGCGGCCCCTGTTCGACGAGTTTCTTGCGGCCGATTCCTCGAATCGAGGACATCGCCTCGAGGGTCGAGGGGCGGCGTCGTGCGAGATCCCGAAGGACCGCATCGTTGGCGACCACGTAGGCGGGGACCTTGCGTTCCGATGCCATGCGGCGGCGCAGCTCCCGGAGCCCCTCGAAGAGCTCCTTGTCGACGCCCGACCAGTCCGTGGCATCCCGCCCCTTCGAGGCGCGGGTCGCTTTCTGGACGCGGCCCCGGGCCGGCTTGGCCAGTTCGATCTCCCGATCGCCGCGAAGAACCGGGATTCCGTCGGCGGCGAGCGCGAGCACCGGGCGATCGCCTCCGGTGCGCTCCAGGCACCCGATCGCGACCAGCTGTCCGACGAGATCGGTCACCTGGCCCTTGGTGAGGTCGCGGAGCAGGCCGAAGGTCGAGAGTTCATCG
>JAACEA010000549.1 GCA_009936695.1 Planctomycetia bacterium | reverse complement strand
CCGATCACCTCGTCCACCCGCGTCACGAAACCGCCGAGAAGCACACCATGTCCATCACGCTCACCATGCCCCGACTCTCCGACACCATGGAGCAGGGAACGATCATCCGGTGGAACGTCAAGGAGGGCGAGGAAGTCGCTTCCGGCGCGATCGTCGCCGACATCGAGACCGACAAGGCGACGATGGAGATGCAGGCCTACGACGACGGCGTGATCGCGAAGATCCTCGTGGGCGAAGGCATGCAGGTTCCGGTAGGGACGCCGATCGCGATGATCGCCGAGGAGGGCGAGGACCCCGCTTCGCTGGACGCATCCACTCCGGATCAGCCCGCCCCGCCGGCCGAGGACTCGACGTCCGCGACGGAGGACGTGACACCGAGCCCGGCGCCGCCCGCCGCTTCGGCCGCGGCGCCGTCGGAAGCCCCTGCCACCGATGCGGGGCGGATGCGGGTGAGTCCCGTCGCTCGCCGGCTCGCCGAGGAGCACGGAATCGAACTTCGATCGCTGGTCGGAAGCGGACCGGGCGGTCGAATCATCAAGCGTGACGTGCTGGCGGCGATCGAGACCGCGGGTGCGAACGTCGCCGGGGCGACGGGCGAGGTCGCTCCGGTCGCGATCCCCGTGACGGCATCGCCGGAACCGATTCAGGCCCTGGCATCGACGGCGGGCTCGCCGGTTCATGAGATTCCCGCGCTCGAGAGCACCGAAGTCGCGGTCTCCGGGATGCGCCAGACCATCGCGCGTCGACTCGTGGAGAGCAAGGCCACGATTCCGCACTATCAGGTCAAGATGCGTTTCTCGATGGACGCGCTCATGGAACTTCGAGCCTCCCTCAACGAGAAGCTCGCCGCAGAGGGCGTGAAGCTGAGCGTCAACGACTTCATCGTTCGGGCCTGCGCCCTCTCGATGGCCGAGCACCCGATGTTCAATGCGAGCTGGGCCGGGGATCGCATCCTGGTGCACGGTCGCGTCAACGTCGGCGTCGCGATCTCCCTGCCCGAGGAGCGCGGCGGAGGTCTCGTGGTCGCTTCGATCCGGGATGCGCATCTCAAGAGCCTGCGGATGATCTCGGCGGAGTCGAAGCACCTCGCGGTGAAGGCGCGAGAAAAGGGCCTCTCGACGGAGGAGATGTCGGATTCGACCTTCACGATCTCGAATCTCGGGATGTTCGGCGTCGACGACTTCACGGCGATCATCAATCCGCCGAACTCCGCCATCCTCGCGTGCGGTGCCGCGATCGAGCAGCCGGTCGTTCGCGATCACCAGCTCGCGGTCGGCTGGGAGATGGCGGCGACGCTCAGCCTCGACCACCGAGTCATCGATGGTGCGATGGCGGCCCGGTATCTCGGCACCCTCAAGGGGATGATCGAAGAGCCGATGCGACTCCTCGCCTGAGCAGGAACGCGAGCGAGGATCGTTCGAACGCGATCATCAGGTTCTCTTGCACCGACCGCATCCTGTTAACGATCGTTTGTTTTCGGGTCGTTTGTTTTCGTGGTCTCGTGGGACACGAATGAAGAGATGGCGGGTTGGCTTGGTAACATCGACGGTCCGCTTTCCCGCGGATCTTTGATCCAATCCGTCGATCCTTCGATGTCAACTTCACGGAAACAAGACCAAGTGACCCAGTGGTCGCCACGAATCGCATTTCTCAGATGGAACGATGACCGCGCCGAACTGTCGGGCATGCCGTGGAACATGTCCACATGCCTCAGGTCGGCGGGCTGCGACCTCGACAACGTCTTGCTCGACTGCACGCCGGCCAGTCTCCGCCGTTCACCGTTGCGGATCGGCGTGGGAAAAGCTCCGATCAGAAGATCGGTGAGATGGCTGCGCCGTTGCTCCAGGCGGGTCATTCCGGATCGAACCTATCGATCATCGATGATGGAGATGCGAGCGTTCGCCCAGATCGCAACACGCAAGATCCGATCAGGACGATTCGATCTCGTCGTGGCGGCGAACATGAGCGGGCTCGTCTCCATGATCGACACGCCGCTTCCTGTCATCTACGTGACCGACGCGACGGCGACGCTTGCGAACGCGGTGTATCCGAGTTTCGCCGAACGTCCCAGGGGAGAACGTGACGCCGCTGTTCACTTCGAGACGGCGGCGGTCGAGCGTGCCGATGTCGTTGTCGTGCCATCGGCGTACTGCCGAGATTCGATGTGCCGGGATCACGGAGCCGATCCTTCCCGGCTGCACGTGGTCCCGCTGGGCGCCAATCTCGTTCCGAATCCGAATCCGGAGACCGAACAGACCCATGGGCTCGAAGAGCTCTCGGTGCCGACGCCCGGCGGTGAAATCGAATTGGTCGTCGTGGCGGCGGATCCCGAACGAAAACGCGTCGGCCTCTGCGCTGCGGTGACGGAAGCGCTGGAGCGTCGGGGATGGCGAGCCCGACTCCACTACATCGGGCCACGTCATGAGATCTGTGGCCGGCGCGTGGTCGAGTGGGCGGGAAGGCTGAATCATGGCGTGGAGTCGGATCGTGCGCGACACCGCGACATCCTGCGTCGTGCGCATCTGGCGATCCTGCCTTCGGCCAGCGAGATGTACGGCATTGCACCGATCGAGAGCGCGGCGTTCGGACGTCCGGCGATCGTCTCGGCGGTCGGTGGTCTGACCACGGTCGTCGAGGACGGGGTCACCGGTCGCTGTCTCCCGGTGGATACGCCGGTTTCCGAATGGGCGGATGCGATCGAGTCGATGGTCGTTCCGACCGAACGCTACCGGGCGTACTCCGCGGCGGCCCTGCACCGTTATCGGGAAGAGCTCAACTGGGGTGCATGGGGACGTCGAGTGAAAGAGCTCGCCCGGGGGCTCGTGTGAGCAGGTCCGTGAGGGCGTCGCGGGATGACACCGCTTGCACGTATGGCGCTTCGGGGTCAGACGATCTTCGGGAGCGCCGCACTTCGCAAGGCGAGCCGGAGCTCGAGTCGGTCCTGATCGACTGGTATCGAGCGAGACTGGGACGCATCACCGGTGGAATCGACCCGCCACGTGAGTCCTGCGATCTCGAGATGCAGGCGGTGATCGAGGATTCACTCGACCGCAGGCGACGGCCGCCGGAAGATTCGAGACGATGGCTCGAGAAGGCGTACCGATCTTCGGCGAGTCACGAGATCCGTCTGGTGAACGGCATTCGGTCCGGTCTGGTCCGAAGCGGGCGACGGATGATCCGGCCGATCGTGGGTCGTGGTCCCTATCAGCACGGACGGACCTCACGAGCGTCGACGACGCGCGT
>JAACEA010000548.1 GCA_009936695.1 Planctomycetia bacterium | reverse complement strand
CTGATCCGAGACGAGCGGGCCCGGTCGATCCCGGCCCCCGACGCTCGAAGACTTCTCGAGACCGTCGAATCAGGCCGAAACCCCGGGTTTACCACCAGAGAACGCCCGCTCGAATCATCCGATGATCCAGACGACGCGGCCAGAACCCGGACCGAGATGGAGCCGGCCGAGTCCTCATGACGATCAATCGCTGCCAAACTGGCACGCGTCGCCCGCGGGCCGTGTCAATCGCCCCCGCTTCCGCGTACCTTGTCTGCTTCCCGAATCGACCCGCTCGTCGCCGCCTCGGCCCCGAAACCCAGATTCTCCGACCGCCCGGAACCTCGCTCCATGCCCGTCCACACCATCGCCGCCCTGCTCGACGCCCCCCAGGACCACATCGGCCAGACCGTGACCATTCGCGGATGGGTCCGGACCCGGCGAGACGCGAAGGCCGGCCTCAGCTTCCTGCAGATCTCGGATGGCTCCTGCTTCGCGACCATGCAGGTGGTCGCCCCCGGCGATCTGCCCAACTACCAGTCCGACGTCCTCCACATGACCTCGGGCGCCTCCGCGATCGTCACCGGCGAGGTCGTGGAGAGCCGCGGCAAGGGCCAGTCCATCGAGGTGAAGGCGACCTCCATCGAGGTCGCGGGTTTCGTCGAGGACCCCGACACCTATCCGATCACGCCGAAGCAGCACAGCTTCGAGTATCTCCGCGAAGTCGCCCATCTCCGACCTCGCACCAACACCTTCGGTGCCGTCGGGCGGGTGCGGAACTGCCTCTCGATGGCGATCCACGACTTCTTCCAGCGGGACGGCTTCCAGTGGATCCACACGCCCATCATCACCGCCAACGACTGCGAAGGCGCCGGCGAGATGTTCCGCGTCTCCACCCTGGACCTGGAGAACCTTCCACGAACCGAGGAGGGCGCCGTCGACTTCTCGCAGGACTTCTTCGGACGCGAATCGCATCTCACGGTGTCCGGCCAGCTCGCGGTCGAGTGCTGGTGCCTCGCCCTCTCCAAGGTCTACACCTTCGGGCCGACCTTCCGCGCCGAGAATTCCCACACCAGTCGACACCTCGCGGAGTTCTGGATGGTCGAACCGGAGATCGCCTTCGCCGATCTCGCCGACGACGCCGACCTCGCGGAAGGCCTGCTGAAGCACTGCTTCCAGACCCTGCTCGATCAACGCAGCGATGATCTCGAGTTCTTCACCGAACGCATCGAACCGACCTGCATCTCCCGGCTGGAGTCGTTCCTCGAGAACCCCTTCGAGCGCATGGACTACACCGACGCGATCACCATTCTCGAGAAGGCGATCGCCGGCGGCCACAAGTTCGAGTTCCCCGTCGCATGGGGTACCGACCTGCAGAGCGAACACGAACGCTTCCTCGTGGAGGAGCACGTGGGAAGACCGGTGGTCCTGATGAACTACCCGAAGGACATCAAGGCGTTCTACATGCGGATGAACGACGACGGACGCACCGTCGCGGCCATGGACGTCCTCGCCCCCGGCATCGGCGAGATCATCGGCGGCAGTCAGCGCGAGGAACGGCTCGACGTCCTCGACGCCCGGCTCGACGAGATGGATCTTCCGAAGGAGGAGTACTGGTGGTACCGGGATCTCCGTCGCTACGGCTCCGTCCCGCACGCCGGCTTCGGACTCGGTCTCGAGCGTCTGATCGCGTACGCCACCGGCATGGCGAACGTGCGCGACCTGATCGCGTTCCCTCGTACCAAGGGATCCGCGGACTTCTGATTCGCGATCGCGCATCCCCGTCGACGGAGCCGCTCGAATGATCGATCTCGACCAGTACCGGGTGAAGCCCGGGAACCGACCAGCGCTCTCGAAGATCCCCGCCCGCCAGGACGCGGGGCTCGAGGCGAAGGCGGACGGCGAGGCCCTGCTCGCCGCGAACGTCGAACGGATCGACGAACTGCAGGGTCGCCTCTGGGCGGAAGGCCGTCGATCCGTCCTGCTGGTGCTCCAGGGCATGGACACCTCGGGCAAGGACGGCACGATCCGGAAGGTCTTCACCGGCGTGAATCCCGCCGCCTTCGAGATCCACCAGTTCGGCGTGCCCGGTCCGCACGAGATCGCGCAGGACTACCTCTGGCGAGCCCACGCCCGCACGCCCCGTCGAGGACGAATCGGAATCTTCAATCGGTCCCACTACGAGGACGTCCTGGTGGCCCGGGTCGCGAAGCTCGTCGAGAAGTCGGTGTGGAAGCGTCGCTACGACCACATCAACGACTTCGAACGGATGCTGCACGACGAGGGGACGTCGGTGGTCAAGTGCTTCCTTCACATCTCCCGCGAGGAGCAGTTCGAACGCCTGAGCGCTCGAATCGACGATCCGCGGAAGAACTGGAAGCTGAGCCCGTCGGACTTCACCGCCCGCGCCGACTGGCCTGAATACCGGGACGCCTACGAGGACATGCTGGAACGCTGTTCGACGAAGCAGGCACCCTGGTACGTGGTTCCCGCGGACCGGAAGTGGGTTCGGAACGCCATCGTTTCGCAGTTGATCCTCGCGACCCTCGAGAAGATCGACCCGAAGTATCCGAAAGGCGTCGAGGATCTCGAGGCCCTCCGGACCTTCGCCCGGGACCACCGCGACGCCAACGGGTAGGCTTCGGTCATGAAATGCAACATCGATGCCAAGGGAAAGGCCGTCCGCCTGCTTTCCGGTCTCACCTGCCTGCTCGCCGGCGTGCTGGTGCTCGTGATCGGAGGAATCGAAGGACCGATGCTCTTCGTCGGCATCGCCCTGCTCGGCAGCGGCGCGTTCATGACCTTCGAAGGCTGGAGTGGGTGGTGCGCGGTTCGCGCCATGGGATTCAAGACGCCTCTCTAGGTCCTGTTTGACGGATCGATCGGGACTTCGAGGCCCGGAGACGACCACCCGCGTCCTCGGGCTGCATCGACGATTCTCCGGGGAATCGCGTGCTTCGACCTCCTCGCTGGAGGCCGCCTCCGAACCTCTCGGGTCTGACGCCGGTCCGTCAAACAGGACCTAGACCGCGAGTGCCGTCTCCAGGCCGTTTCCACCGGACGAGGTAGTCTGCGTGCATGAGCACGCACGACCCGGATCGCCGCCGTCTTCTCATGTCCACCGCGGGACTCGCGGCCCTGCCACTCGCGGGTGCCGTCACTGGAGACGCCACACCCATGTCATCCGAAGCGGATTCCATTCCAGATCGCGACACGCCCGCCGACGCGGAGATCACGCCCGCCATCATCGCGGCGGCCGAACGGCTCGCCGGCATCGAGTTCACCGAGGCCGAACGCACCATGATCGCGGCGACCGTCGCGGCGCAGATCGACCTCTTCGCGACCAGGGTCGACGCCGGGGCGATGCCGAACGAACTCGCACCCGCGCTGGTCTTCCGGGCCCTTCCGCCCGGGCGCGCCCTCGATCTCGCGACGTCGACCGGCGATCCCGATCGACTTCCCATGGCGCCCGGTCCGCTTCCCGCCGAAGACGAGGCGATCGCCTTCGCGACCGTCGAACGACTGGCCGGCTGGATGCGGCGCGGCGACCTCACCAGTGAACGACTCACCCGGATCTACCTCGACCGGATCGAGCGACTCGATCCGAAGCTCGAGTGCATGATCACGGTCACCGCCGAGCGGGCCCTCGAGCAGGCGAGGCGGGCCGATGCGGATCGCCGGGCGGGGATCGACCACGGACCGCTGCAGGGAGTCCCCTACGGTGCGAAGGACATCATCGACGTCGAGGGAATCCGGGCGACCTGGGGCGCCACGCCGTTCAAGGACCGGGTCGGCACCACGACCGCGACGGTGATCGAGAAGCTCGACGCGGCGGGCGCCGTGATGCTCGGCAAGACCGCGGTCGGCGCGCTCGCCTACGGCGACATCTGGTTCGGTGGTCGCACCAACAACCCCTGGAACCTCGAACAGGGCTCCAGCGGTTCCAGCGCCGGCAGCGCGAGCGGAACCGTGGGCGGGCTGATGGCGTTCGCCCTGGGAACCGAGACCCTCGGCTCGATCGTGTCACCCTCGATGCGATGCGGCGCCACCGGACTCCGGCCCACGTTCGGACGCGTGTCGCGAGCCGGTGCGATGAGCCTCTGCTGGTCGCTCGACAAGATCGGTCCCATCTGCCGGAGCGTGAACGACACCGGACTCGTCCTCGACGCGATCAACGGCTTCGACCCACGCGACGCCTCCAGCGTCGGTGTCCCCTTCGCCCACGATCCCGCCGAAGGCGTGTCGGGACTCCGGATCGGATGGAACCCGTCGTGGTTCGAGAGGGCGAATCCCGCCGATCGACTCGCGGTCGACCATCTCCGCGACGCGGGATGCGAGCTCGTCGAGGTCGAACTTCCCGATCTTCCCTACGACGCCCTGCTGCTCACCCTGTACGCGGAAGCGGCCGCCGCGTTCGAATCGCTCACCCGCTCGAACGAAGACGACACCTTGAAGTGGCAGGCGCCGCAGGCCTGGCCCAACAGTTTCCGCAAGGCGTGGTTCATACCCGCCGTGGAGGCGGTGCAGGCGGATCGCGTTCGCCGTCAGGCGATGGACATGATGGCGGACGTCATGGATCGCGTGGACGCGCTGGTCACACCCGCCTTCGCCGCGAACCTGCTGCTGATCACCAACGCCACCGGGCATCCGACGCTCGTCCAACCGATCTCGTTCGACGACGGAAGGCCGCACGGTCTCACGCTCATCGGACGTCTCTTCGACGAAGGCACCCTTCTCCGACTCGGACGCGAACTCGAACGACGTTTCGACGTCGTGGACCGACACCCGGAACTCTGACCCCGGGCCCGACCATCGGAGGAACTCGAACATGCGATCCGACTCGAACGCGCCGTTCGTCGAACCGATCACCAGGCGTGGACGGCTTCTTCGACGGCTCATTCATCATGCCGCGGGGTTCGCGGGACTCCGACACGTCATGGATCGAGGGTGGCCCCGCTTCGAAGGCGGCCCCGAGGACGTCGGCCCCCCGGTGGTGCTCGTGCACGGCTTCGGCGTGGATGGAACCACCATGCTGCAACTCGGCCGTCGACTGGTGCGGCGGAATCGGGTGATCGTCCCGGATCTCCCGGGCTTCGGCCTTCACCCCCGACACGAACCGGCGTCGATCGACTTCGCACATCTCCTCGATTCGATCGACGATCTCATCTCGACCCTCGGCCTCCCCGCCCCCGTGCTCGTGGGATCGAGCATGGGCGGGGCGATCGCCGCCGGCTACGCCGCGTCGCGGCCCGACGCCGTGGCCGGACTGGTGGTGATCGGGCCTGCAGGCATCGAGCCTCCGATCGACACGGAGGTCTTCGCCGCGGCGAAGAACGACGAACACCTGCTTCGCATCGAGTCGACCGCGGACTTCGAACGCGTCTACGAACTCAACTTCACCAAGGCTCCCTGGATGCCTCGATGGATGAAGCACGTCGTCGCCCGGGAGGCGGCGCATCGAGCCGAAGATCACGAGATCGTCCTGCGAAACCTCGAAACGGTGATGCTGGGGAACGCGGACCGGTTCCACACCGTGACCTGCCCGACCGAGATCGTCTGGGGCGGCGACGACCGGATCATCCATCCCTCCGCGGCACCCTGCTGGCAGGCGGCCATCCCCCATGCGAATCTCACCACCATCGATCGGGCCGGCCATTCGACCATGGTCGAACGTCCGGACGAGATCGCCGCGATCGTCGAAGACCTGCTCGCGGGAATCCGTTCCCGACCCGATTGACCCGTCGAGTCAGTCGAGCGGGACGCGATCCACCGCCGGATATTCGTCCACCCAGACCGGATCGATGCCGGTCATGAACTGGATGCGGGCCGGACGTCCCGCCCGGAACGCGACCGTCGCGGTGCCGGCGACCGAGACCGGCACCGCGTCGGTGTCCAGAATCTCAAGCGACCACACCCGTTCGAACCCTTCGAAGCACGGCGGACACGCGTCGGGTTCGATCGGGGTGAACCGGTATCGACGCGGACCGAGACCGATCGGACCGTTCCCGTAGAGGAGTTCCTGAAGATCGATCTCGAGCACGCCCTCGCTCGCCATCAAGCGTTCGCGATGCAGGTCGAGATCGACCGCGAGATCCACGATCGGCGGAAGCGAGGGTCCGGGCGACGTGGCCTCGATCGCCTCGCGGTCCACGATGCGAAGATCGACCGCCAATCCCTCCGCGGTCGGCGTCGTCGCGATGCGGAACGACTCCGGCGGCCCCGCATAGTCGAGTTCCATGTTCGGCTCCCCCGCCGCGGGGTCGAGCCGGAGCGTGCCGACGGCGCGATCGAACCGGGGTCGACCGCTCACCGCGACGTAGTCGAGGCGACCGCCCTCGACGGATGCGACGGCGCCACCGAACACCTGGCCCTGCGTCGTGTTCAACCACCACCGGAGCGGGCCCGGCGACTCGACCTCCGGACGTTCCCCGGCGACCTGCTCACGGACCCCCAGAGCCCGGTCGGACGCTTCACGGAGCACGAGAATCTCCGCCTTTCGAGCGGCTCGATCGTCGATGACCATCGCGAAGGGATCGAGGATCGCCTGCGGGTTCTCGATCGGATTCGCCTCCAGCACCAGAAGCTTCGGCCGGGTTCCGACCGCGATCGTGCCGAGCTCCGGACGTCCCGTGGCCTCCGCGGGAATGCGCGTGAGGTTGGCGAGCAGTTCGATGTTCCCCTCCCCATCCGCGATCCGCTTCGCGAGCACCTTCGAGAACGCGTCCAGCACGCGTCCGTCCGTCGGCAGATCCACCAGACGGTCGGCTTCGCCACCCTTCGTCGCGGCGATCAGTTCCGCGGCGGGAATCTCCTTTCGAAGCGTCCGGGCCGTCACGCACCGCGCACCTCGGGACTCGACGATCGCATCCGGCAGGATGATGCCGCCGATTCCAGCCAGGACCGCGTCGACCAGGCGGCCGCCTTCGAGCCAGGCCGATCCATCTCCGTCACCCCTCACCAGCGGCGCCACCATCACGTATCGCCCACGACCGGTCACCACCACGTCGTTCGGTCGCATCACCACGTTGCTGGCCGCGTAGATCCCCTCCACGGCACCGTCCTGGACCGCGACCGTGGACTCGTCGAGCGCCATCGCCTCCCAGCCACCATCCTCGCCACGAACGAAGTCCGTGAGAATCGTCGCGCCGGTGATCAGCAACCGCGGCGAGGGCAGCGGGTTCGGCTCGGCGCCGGTCGGAGCCGGTGGACCGGCGACGCCGACCTCGGCAGGCTCGGAGGTGGCGACGGGGTCCGCGACCTTCGGTGCCTGATCCACCACGGGCGAAGGCGGATCGGAGGAGGCCGGTGGTTCACCCCCGCACCCGCCACCGGCGAATGCGAGAAGACCGGCGACGCTCAGCCCGGCGATGAAGATCAGGTTTCGACGAAGAGGCGGCGATGTCATGTCGACATGCTACGGTGCCGGACGCGACCTTCGCCGAACCCTTCAGGGCAATCTTCATGTCGATCACGCTTGCCGGCCTCTCCCTGCTCCTCGTCTCCCTGGCGCTCGATGGAGGCACCCCCGGTTCCGCTCCATCCGACACGACCGACGCCTCCGCCGTCCCCGTCGAAGGACTCTCGAACACCGTTCGAATCGACCTCGACGCGCTTGGAGCGCCATCGATCGAGGCCGATGATCGGAACGACGCCTTCGCCGCCCTCGGATTCATGCATGCCCGGGATCGACTCGTCCAGATGGACCTGACGCGGCGAAAGATGGCCGGGGAACTGGCGGCCCTGGTGGGGCCCGCGATGGTCGCGGCGGACCGGACGCCGACCATCCAACGCCGCCGCGCAGTCGCGGAACGGATCGTCGGGGAGCTCGCCGATTCCGAGCGGATCCTCCTCGAGCACTACACGCAAGGGGTCAACGCATTCATCGACTCGGTCGATCCCCCCCCGGCGGAGTACCGTCTGCTGAACATTCGCCCGGAGCCGTGGCGGCCATCGGACTCCGTGCTCGTGATGCTCGCGCTCTTCGACACGTTGCAACGTTCGGCGAACCGCGAGCCGGACGTCGGACTCCTCCGAGCGACGGTCCCCGCGGATCTCGCCGCCTGGCTCCTGAGCGTGCAGGGACGATGGGACGCGTTGCTCATCGACGCGACGGACTCGGAGTCCCTCCCCGATCCACCCGCCACCGGAGCGGCCGCACCCGGCGTCGAGCAGGCGTGGCTCGCGGATCCATCGACCCCCGACCTTCGCCCCGGCTCCAACAGCTTCGCAGTCGCCGGCCGACTGACCTCGGATGGACGCGCGATCGTCGCCAACGATCCCCACCTTCGGTATTCGACGCCGGGCATCTGGTATCCCGCCGCGGTGGCCTGGCCGGACGTCGACCTCGTGGGCATCACCCTTCCCGGCACCCCCGGATTTCCGATCGGCTCGACCGAGTCGGTCGCCTGGGGACTCACCAACACCACCGGCGACTTCGAGGATCTGGTGTTGATCGACGTCGATCCCGACGACCCCGGGCGGTATCGGGTGCCCGGTGGATGGGAAGCGTTCGACGTGCGCCCGGTCGAGATCGAAGTCCGCGGCGCCGATCCCGTCGTTCTGGAGAGTCGCTGGACGCGATGGGGCCCGGTGCTCGAGGACACGTCGTGGTCGGACCGGCCGGTGAGCCTGCTTCGAGTCTCGGATCAGCCCGGGGCCGTGAACCTCGGGCTCGTCGACCTCACCGAAGTCGACGACGTCGATGCAGCACTCGACGTCGCGGCGCGGTGGTACGGCCCCTCGCAGAACGTCCTGATCGCCGATCGCCATGGCCGGATCGGCTGGACCTTGAGCGGGTGGCTGCCGGATCGCCGTGGCTACGACGGGCGAAGCCCCATGATCCACGATGCGACCACCGGTTGGTTCGGGCCGCTGCCCGAAGCCGATCGTCCCCGGGTGGTCGATCCCGAGTCAGGTTTCCTCTTCACCGCGAACAATCGGCTCGTTCCACTCGACGCCGCCGCGAAGCTCGGCAGCAACTGGGCAGATGGCGGCCGGGCGTGGCGGATCAGGCAGGATCTGGCTTCCACGTATCCGGCCTCCGAACTCGATCTACTCGCGATCCAGCTCGACGAGACGATCCAACGATTCGTCCCCTTCCGAAGGCTGCTGATCCAGGCGCTGGAATCAATGCCCGCCGAGCCGGGCCGCGACGCCACGCTCGAGATCGTCCGCGACTGGGATGGCCGCGCTTCGGCCGACAGCCTCGCGGTCCCGCTCGTCGAGGCCTTTCGTCGTGCGGCGATCCGTCGAACCCGTACCGCGATCTTCGACCGCGTGATGTCGGCCCCCGACCTCGACGAGCCGGCACGCCGCGCCGCGGCCTCCGCGATCGGAGAGAACATCTGCCTCGCCACCCTCGAACGCCGGTATCCCTCGCTTCTTCCGGAAGGCATCGAATCCTGGGACCAGGTGCTTCGCGATGCGGCGACCAAGGCGATCGAGTCGCATCTCGAGGATCCGGACACGCCCTGGTCGGAGCGCAACCGCGGCACGTTCCCCAATCCGATCGGCGCACTGAATCCACTCGTGGGCGATCGCTTCGATCTTCCCTCCACCCCGCAGGCGGGACACTGGGGCGCCGTCCGGGTGCAGAGCGGATCGTTCGGCGCCTCCGCCCGGATGATCGTGTCCCCGTCGGATCGATCGAAGGGGATCCTCACGCTGCCTGGAGGACAGTCGGGCGACCCGCGATCACCACATTTCGCGGATCGTCACGATGCATGGGCGGACGCCGATCCCGCACCCTTGCTTCCGGGTGCCGGCGTGGCGTCGATCGAGTTGATCCCGGCCTCGAAATGAACACGTGCCTCGCCGACCACGACGTCATGCATGGACGACCGGCGTCGTGATCATCGAGTGACCGTCAGCGGGACGCCGTCGCGCCGGGACGCTCCCAATTGATGGCCAGCACCATCGGTGGTCCCGACTTCTCGAGCAGATCCATCGGCATCACGACCGTGGCGACACCACGCTTCGCGGTGACACTGACACCGGGGACGGTCTGCACCAGACTCG
>JAACEA010000547.1 GCA_009936695.1 Planctomycetia bacterium | reverse complement strand
GGAGGCTGCGTGTGGGCGACGGAAGCGGATCTGTTCATCCGGTACGTCGCGCCGGTCACCGGCAACCTCCGCGCGGTGGTCTGCACCGGGGGGGACGTGAACCCGCGATGGATCCTCTCGGCCCGCCATGCGTGCGATGGAACCGCGATCGCCTGTAGCTTCGACAATGCGCCCGACGACGTGGAGAATTGCTTCGGCGGGGCCTCGGCCGAGTTCAACGTGGAGGCGGGACAGGTGGTGTTCTTCCGCATCGCCGCCGAAGAGCATGCACGAGGCATCGACTACGGGCAGTCCATGCACATCGAGGTCGAGCCGATCGGCTTCCCGCTCGGCGACCTCAACCATGACTTCAAGGTCAACGGACTCGACCTCGGCCTGCTCTTCGCGAACTGGACCGGATGATCGGGACCGCATGGAACATGAGACACACGCCCCGCTTCAGTTCGAAGCGGGGCGTGTGCGATTCCGGGCTTCGGGATCTGATCAGCCGGTCCACTCGACCAGGAGGATTCCGAGATCGATTCCGTTCGTCGTTCCATCGCCGTTGAAGTCCGTCGGACCGGATTCACCCCACCCGACCAGGAAGAGTCCGAGGTCGACGCCGTTCACAGCGCCATCCCCGTTCAGGTCCGCGGGCGATCCGGCGCTCTCGCAGGCGTCCGCGGTTCCATCGCCGTCGAGATCCTCGCAGGTCGATCCGATCCCCCGCCACTCGGCCCCCGCGGCGATGGCCTCGGCTTCGGTCAACACGAGGCAGAAGCCGTTCCCGAAGCAGGCGGCGCCTACGGGCTCCGGGCACTCGACACTGAGACAGTCGGTGCCGTCACCCTGGAAGACACCGCCGAGGGCGGCACATTCCTCCGGCGAGAGGATTCCGGCGCATTCCCCGGTCGGCAGGCAGCAGGCGCCTTCGGGGAAGCAGATGTAGTCGTCGCAGACTTCACCCACCGGTCCCGGGATGCCCTGGACCGCCAGGCAGTCCGCGGGCGTGAGCTGGACGCATCCGCCGGTCGCGGGGAAGCAGCACGGTGCGGTCTCCGCACAGTCGCCGGCACCGCAGTCGGTTCCCGGGCCGAGGAAGATGCCTCCCGCGTCGGAGCAGGTGAGTTCATCGAGGGTCGAGCAGGTCCCGCCGATGCAGCAGGCCCCCAGCGCATCGCAGGCGCTCGGCGTCCACGTGAACCGCTGGACCCAGTCGCCGCTCGGTCGGCAGATGCTCGGGAGATCCGAAAAACGCTTCCACCCGTCGGGACAGCCGAAGATCCCGCAGTCCTCCACGAAGATCCAGTTGCCGGTCGCGGATTGAAGGCCGTCGACGTCGGTGCAGGGGAACGCGTTGAACTGGGGATCGGGAGGCGTGATGCACTGGTTCGTCGGCGGTTGATGATGCTCGACGATCTCGATGCCGACCGTGACCGTGTGCGAACCGTCATCGGCGATCCAGATCTGATCGGGATCACCCGGGTCGACCAGGAACTCGAGCCGCACGCCGGTGGTTCCGGGGGGCATGGTGATGTGGGGAAGGATGTCGCCATCGGAAGCGACGTTGAACACCAGCGTCCCGGAATCGGGCCGACCCGACCAGACGTAGATCGCGTATTCGGTGGTCGTCTCCACCACCGTGGAGCTGGTCGCGAACAACGACTCGAAGAGATCGAGACGGACGGGGAAGGCGTCGGGTGGAAGCTCGAAACTCGTCGCGGCGATCTCGCCCTCGATGAATCCACCCTGCGCGACGTACTCCCCGGGCCCGAAGTCGCTGGCGGTGTGGGCGACCACGACCGCGTCGCAGGCACCCGCGATGCCGCCGCCGTCCGCATCACTTCGATCGAGGATCGCCTGATGACGGTGGATCCCCCGCATTCGGACATCGAGCGGCGAGGGCGGGCCGGCGAGGGTGGTCGAGGCGACACCACAGATCGTGAGCAGGATGGTGGCCGGAATTCGAAGCATGCGATGGTCTCCAGGAAGGGCGAGCGCGGACACGCATCCTTCACCCCCCGAAATCATTCGGCTCCCGTCGAGATCCACCGGGACCGACACTCGCCATCAGAGCGTACTCTCAAGGCAGGCCGAAGCCAGCCAATCCTCGGTACGGTCCGAAAACAAGGGGGCCGCGGTTCCCGAACCATCGAGATTCAGTTGATCGAATCGGCCAGGGCGGTGATCAGGGCCTCGGGCTCGGGGAGACGGCCCGACCCGACGCGACGACACGCCTGCCAGCCACTCCCGGGCTCGATGAGCCCGAACCCGTCATCCGACAGGATCCCGAGATTCCGACGGGTCGCCGGCTGCGACCACATCTCCGCGTTCATGCTCGGCGCGAGCAACACCGGGACCCGGGTGCGATCGATCGCCGAAAGCGCCGTGGTGACCGCATCGTCGGTGAAGCCAGCCGCGAGTCTGGCGAGGGTGTTCATGGTGCACGGCGCGACCAGCGCGGCGTCAAGACCCTCCGCCATGCGTACATGCTGCGGATCGGCCTGATCGAACTGGTCCCACTGGCTCGTGAACACCGGTCGCCCGCTGAGTGCCTGGAAGGTGAGCGGGGTGATGAAGCGGGTCGCCGCCTCGGTCATCGCCACCGTCACTTCACCGCCGGCCTGAACCACCCGGGACACGACGGTCGCCACCTTGTAGGCGGCGATCCCCCCGCAGACGCACACGAGAATCCTCCGTCCGGTGAAGACACCGTCGGACGCGTCGTTGCGCGGATTCTCGTGCGTGGCATCCGTCACGGAACGCTCCGGGCTCGAGCATGCACCGAGGCGGCTGCTCGACTCAGCCTTCCGGCTGGTTGGGATCCTCGAGCGAGATCTTGTCCTGCATGATCTCCTCGATGACCACTTCAAGGTCGGACATGCCGTTCCGCTCGACGAGGGGACGGGCACCGTCGACGAGTTCGGCGATCCGCTTCTGAATGAGTGCGGTGAGGCGGAACCTTCCGCCGACCTTGCGGACGATCTCGTCGCTCTTCAGGGCTTCGATCATGGGTGTGGACCTCTGGGATGAATCCTGGCGGAAGTCCCGCCAATCCGACGATGATACCCGATCCGGGCCCCTCCAGGCCAGTCCACGGCCAGACCCACGGGAGCAGGCCTTGACCCCGGCTCGGAAACGGGTACGGTCGCGGATTCGGACCGGATTCCGGCCCCGCCAGGAGACCGAGGCCGCATGGCCACCCGACTCAGGAATCTCGTTCTCGGCCTCGCCTCCCGCCTCGGCTTCAGCCGCGAATGGTGGCTCCTCGTCGTCGCGGCCGGAGTCGGACTGATCATGGGGGTGGCCGGCTATCTCTTCATCAAGCCGATCCAGTGGCTCGAACACGCCGCGGAGGACTTCGGAACGGCATCGCCGTCGACCCTCCTCTGGCTTCTTCCCGTCATTCCCGTGGTGGGCGCCGTGCTCACCGGCATCCTCGCGTGGCTGCTGCCCACCGAGTTCAAGGGTCACGGGGTCTCGAGCGTCATGTTCGGCGTCATTCGGCGACAGTCCCGCCTCCGAATGAGGCTGCTGATCCGGCAATGGCTGGGGTCGACCCTCACCATCGGCTCCGGCGGCTCCGCGGGCCCCGAGGGGCCGATCGTGACGATCGGCGCGGTCATCGGATCCAATCTCGCCCGACTGCTCCGACTCGATGCGAAGAGCGGCACCACCCTGCTCGGCTGCGGTGCGGCCGCGGGCCTCGCTTCGGTGTTCAACGCCCCGATCGCCGGGATCTTCTTCGTCCTCGAAGTCCTGCTTCGAGACTTCTCGCTCCGGACGTTCACGCCCATCGTGATCGCCTCGGTTCTCGCGGCCGCGACCACCCAGACGATCCTCGGTTCGAACGAACCGCTCTTCGGCGTGGGCCCCAACTTCTTCGAGAACAGCCCGGTGCCCTTCACGATCGGCATGACGCCGGCGTTCGTCGTGTTCGGCATCGCCTGCGGACTCGTCGCCGTCCTGTTCATCCGGACCATGCAGTGGAGCGAGCGGTGCTTCAATCGCATCCCGGTGCCGGACGCGATCCGTCCCGGCGTCGGAGCCCTCCTTCTGGGGCTCCTCGGCGTCGCGTACATGCTGCTGGTCGCGCCGCGTGGCACGGATCTGACGTCGGATCCGGTTCCGCCGTTCCTCGGCAACGGCTACATGGTCATCATGCGGCTCCTGGATCCCGACTCCTACGTCGACGCCGAGGGTTCGATGATCGCCGATGGCACGGGTGCGGTGATCGGAATCCTCTTCCTGCTCGTCGTCCTCAAGATCATCTCGACCAGCCTCACCCTCGGGTCCGGCGGGGCGGGCGGGCTCTTCGCCCCGGCGCTGGTGGTCGGCGCGATCGTCGGAAGCATGTTCGGACTCGTGGTCGCCCAGACCGGCTGGTTCCCCGCGGCGAATCCGGCGCACTTCGCACTCGTCGGCATGGCGGCGATGGTGGCGGCGACCACGCACGCCCCGATGACGGGGGTCATGCTCGTCTACGAGATCACGCACACCTACAGCCTGATCGTCCCGCTCATGCTCTGCGCCGTCCTGAGCGTGATCGTCGGACGTCTTCTCTACCGCGAGAGCGTGTACACCGCGGAACTCGCGGCGGCCGGGATCCACGTCGGGGGAAGCACCGACCTGACCCTGCTGCGACAGCTCACGGTGCGGGACGTCCCCCTGATGCCGCCCGTCACGGTCCGACCCAACGACAGCGGACAGCGTCTCCTCGACCTGAGCGAGCGATTCGCGGTCTCCGACTTCGTGGTGGTCGACGACGACGACAACTATCTCGGAATGGTCACGGGCGCCGACCTCCAGGCGGCACTGGTCTTCCGAGAGGCGATCCCCCTGCTCCAGGTCCACGAGATCGAACGGACGGACCTGCCGAGCATGGTCCTGGACGACACCCTCGACGTCGCGCTCGATCGATTCAGCGAGC
>JAACEA010000546.1 GCA_009936695.1 Planctomycetia bacterium | reverse complement strand
TCCGCCGGACGCTTGCGTGATCTCGAACTGGAGCTGCAGGCCGCGGCGGCCGCGAGTGGCTATTCGTGGGAGGGGCTCGGCGACGACCTCGACGCGGTCGCGATCTGCCGCGACGTCGCGGGCCGCTGTCGGATGTCGGTGCCCGAACCGGCGAAGGTTCGCATCCAGGGGCGAGATCCCGGAAACGGGCCGTACGCGACGATGGATGCGCTGTGCCGGGACGGCGACGGTCGTCGCTGGGGATACACGGGTTGGATCTGGGGCGATCCCGGTCATGCGGCCGGGATGGCCATGAGTTCGATCTTCCTCGACCGTCGCAACATCTGGATGTGTTCCGGGTACGCCAAGAGCGGGCAGTGGGACGTCTACGAGGTCTCGAAGCCGGCGGCCCGTCTGGCCGAAATGGGCTACGCCTCGATGTTCTTCGAGGAGGATGCGGCCGGGCTCGACGGCTGGTTCCGGCTCGTCCGCGGTGCGATCCCGCCGGACGTGCTCTTTCTGAATTCCCACGGTTCACCGACGGTCTTCCATCTCTTCAAGGACGAGCAGGCGTTTCCGCAGGACGTGCCGTTCCTGTCGCGGCCGATGGCCCTGCACATGATCCACTCGTTCTCCCTGAAGCGACCGGCGGACGGGCTCACGGTGGGGGGGCGTTTCCTCCGTCGTGGGGTGTACGCGTATCTCGGCAGCGTCGACGAGCCGTACCTGGGTGCCTTCATCCCACCCGCCCTCATGGTCGAGCGATTGGCGGCGGGCGTGCCGTTTCTGCTCGCGGGCCGGTACTGGCCCGACGGTGGACCGATGTCCGGCGTCTGGAAGGTGACCGCGATCGGGGATCCGTTCATGCAGGCGATTCCGCCGGCGATGCGACGAATCCGACCGATGGAGGATCCACCCGAAATCGCGGGCGCGGTCAACCTGCTCGAACTCGCCAAGGTGGAGATGGCCGCGACCCGCGACGATCCGGCCCGCGGCGCGGAGGCGATCCGACTGCTGACCCTGCTCGGTCGCGACGAGATCGCTCGCCAGGTGTGGGAGATCATCGAGAAGACCGAGGATCGCGCCGCGATGGCCGACGCGGCGGTGGAGGCCATGGGGCCGCTCTTCCGGGCGCGGGACTGGGACGACTTCTTCGCCGCCTATGGGGTCATTCCGCGCGAATCACGCACCGACGATGCCCGGGACATGCTCTGGCACCTCGCGAATCCGAGGCTGGCCGGGCTCTCCGATCCGAACGTGTTCGCGACGCTGTCTGCGGAGGCCCGCGGACCGATGCCGTCGGTCGATCTCGGCCGGTTGATGCCGCATCTCGACCGGGTGCTCGGCCCCGGGGCGGGACGAGCGGCGGTGCAACGACGGATGGAATCCGAAGCGAATTCGAACGCCCGCAAGGGTCTGCAGAAACTGCTCACCGGCGGATGAGTCGTGATCAGTCGTCGAGGTCCGCCTCGGGCGTCGCACCGGTAAGCCGATGCTTCAGTCTCGCGCGATCCGTCTCGACGTCCGGTCGGACGCCTGCGAGTTCGGGATCGTTCGCGAGCAGATCGTCGATCGCGATGACCAGCGCAATGAGTCCGTCGAGCGAGGGGTGCAGTCGGTCGCCGAGGATGAGCGTGGCGGCCTCGGCCGCGGTCCACGCGTGCGTGCCGATCTTGAAGGCCTTGCCGCTGCGGAGCCGCTCGATCAGATCGGCGAGCGGAAAGACCCGGACGTTCGGACGGGTCGATGCCCATTCGCGGATCCGCTGGTTCGCGCGGAGTCGAACGTCTTCCGGGGCGACCTGGCTCTTCATCATCACTCGTCCCGCGGCGCTCGACATGTCGGGGATGTCTCCGACCAGCACCGGGCCTTCGATCCGGTCGAGCTGGGCGAGCCCGACCTCGAGCAACGCCATTCGATCCTCATCGGTCCGGATGCGTCGACTCTCGACGCCGATGGTTCCGTAGGTGAACCAGAACAGGTAGTCGATGGCGAAGGTGAGATCGGGCTTCGCACGGATGGTCCGATCGACCACGCGGGTTCCGATCCCGGAGGGGTTCGAGAAGAAGGCCGCGGTACCGAGGTCGATGACCACGGTCGAGTCGCCGCTGGCGGCGCGGTAGAGCTTCGCGAGGGAGATGCCTCGCGGGGTGCCCTCCGGATCGTCCGCGGTCCGAAAGAAGACGCCGAATCCCGCCGACGCGCTCGCACCGATGGCGGCGATCCGGTCGATGGGATTCGCGATGGGCGGTTCCGGCGCGGCCGAAGCCGGCGCCTGGGGCGGCTCGGTGCCGATCGCCGGGGCGCTGACGAGCATCGACGCGAAGAACGCGACTCGAAGGAGGATTCCGATCTTCATTCGACGTTCTCCATGCGATCCCGGAGCGGTGTCCGCCGGGTGACTGCATCGTCGGGATGGCGAGCGATCACGCTCGGGGGCAGGCCTCGCCTCAGGCGGTGACTTCGAGACCCAGCGCGGCCGCCATCGTGGTGCCGAGGTCGGCGGGGCTTTCGGCGACCGCGATTCCGCACTCGCGCAGGGCCGCGATCTTCGCGTCCGCGGTGTCTTCCGCGCCACCGATGATGGCGCCAGCATGGCCCATCCGCTTGCCGGGAGGCGCGGTTCGACCCGCGATGAACGCGGCGACGGGTTTGCTGACGTGTTCCTTGATCCAGTGGGCGGCCTCGATCTCGTCGGTGCCGCCGATCTCGCCGATCACGATCATCCCGTCGGTCTCGGGATCCCCTTCGAACCGCTCGAGCAGTTCGATGAACCCCGTACCCCGGACCGGATCGCCGCCGATGCCGACGCAGGTGGTCTGGCCGATGCCGAGCACCGAAGTCTGCCACACCGCTTCGTAGGTCAGGGTGCCGGAGCGGCTGATCACGCCGATCGCCTTGCCGGTCGAGGCGTCCGCCTTGGCGGTGTGGATGTAGCCCGGCATGATGCCGATCTTGCAGCCGCCTTCGAAGACGGAGTCGGGACCTTCGCCCGAGACGCGTCGTCCCGGGGTGATGATGCCGGGGCAGTTCGGGCCGATGAGGACCGAGCCCGGGCGATCCCGCAGCATCGCCTTCACCCGGACCATGTCCTGCACGGGGATGCCCTCGGTGATCGCGCAGATCACGTGGACGCCGGCTTCCGCGGCTTCGAGGATCGCGTCCGCGGCGAACGGAGGCGGGACGAAGATCATCGTCGCCTCGGCGCCGGTCCGGTCGACGGCGTCTCGAACCGTGTCGAAGATCGGGAGCCCGTGGGCGTCCTGAGTTCCACCTTTGCCCGGCGTGACGCCGCCCACCATCTGGGTGCCGTAGTCGAGGCAGCCCTTGGTGTGGAAGGCCCCGGTCGAACCGGTGATGCCCTGGCAGAGAACTTTCGAGTTTCCGTCGACGAGAATGGCCATAGTCCGGGCAGGATAGCGGATTCCCGCCGCTCATCCGAGCCAAACGTCCGGGATTCCGGCTCGACGGAGACCGGTCGGCCGCGGCAGGGTGGTCTGGACGAGGCGTCGCCCGGCTCCGATGGAACCACGGCCCCCCTAGAATCCGGGAATGTCCTCCTCCGACGGAATCGACGTCTCCACTCCGAAGCCCACCGGCATGACCTATGCCGCCGCGGGCGTCGACATCGAAGCGGGGGACGCGGTCGTCGATCGCATCAAGCCGGTTCTCAAGCGGACCCACGGCCCGCGGGTGATGGGCCTTCACGGGGCCTTCGCCGGGATGTTCCGGCTCGACTACAACGAGAGCCTCTTCAAGCGGAACTACAAGGACCCCGTCCTCGTCGCCTGCACCGACGGGGTGGGCACCAAGGTCATGCTCGCGATCGAGATGGGTCGGCTCGACACCATCGGCATCGACTGCGTCGCGATGAATGTCAACGACCTCATCGTCCAAGGGGCCGAGCCGCTCTTCTTCCTCGACTATCTGGGACTCTCGAAGGTCGACCCGGCGGACACCGCGGACATCATCGCGAGCGTCGCCAGAGGCTGCGAGATCTCCGGCTGCGCCCTCATCGGCGGCGAGTGCGCCGAGATGCCCGACATCTACAAGCCCGGCGACTTCGACGTCGCGGGCTTCGCGGTCGGCGTGGTCGAACTCAAGCGAGCGACCGATCCGACCCGGATCGAACCCGGCGACGCCGTTCTCGGGCTCGCCTCGAGCGGCGTGCATTCGAACGGATACACGCTGGTTCGGAAGATCATCGCCGAAAAGGGGCTCGACCTCGCCGCGACCTATCCGGAACTCGAGTCGGATCGAACCCTCGGCGAACTGCTGCTCGAGCCGACCCGGATCTACGCGAAGTCGATCGTCGCACTGTTGCGTGGTTACACCGTCAAGAAGGTCGTGACCGGGATGGCCCACATCACTGGTGGTGGACTTCCGGGCAATCTCAATCGGGCGTTGCCGGCGGATGTGGACGCGCTGGTCGATCGATCGTCCTGGACGGTTCCGCCGCTCTTCGACTTCCTGCGGAAGCATGGGGATGTCGCCGCCGAAGAGATGGACCGCGTCTTCAACATGGGCGTCGGCTACTGCCTGGTGGTCCGACCGACCTTCGCGGATGCGGTCGCCCGCAAGCTCGAGAAATCCGGCGAGACGGTCTTCCGCATGGGTGAGATCGTCGCCGGTTCGGGCGTGGTTCGATACGGCTGAACCTGGGCGGCCACGCCGCCTCGACCGACCATCTGCACGCGATCCCCGGTTTCGCCCGGGATCGCGTGCTTCTTGTCCGGGCATCCGTGGTCGACGAACCAGTGGTCGATCAGTCGCCAGACTTCCAGTTGCGTCGCTGCTTCTTGTCGCTGGCGACCCGCTTGGCCTTGAGGCGTCGTTCCTTCGACCCTCGTGAAGGCTTCGTCTTCTTCCGTTTCTTGGGACGGGTGGTCGCGGCGGTGATGATCGAGACGAGTCGGGCGAGGCACAGTTCCCGATTGTCGGCCTGACTGCGGGTGTCGTCCGCGGTCACCAGGATGTCGCCCGCCGCGGTGAGGAACCTTCCGGCGGTCGTCTCCAGCCGCGACCGGGCGTCGGGCCCGAATCGTCGGATCGAGGACAAGGCCATTCGAAGTTCGGCCTTCGTCGAGACCTTGTTGACGTTCTGGCCCCCGGGGCCGCCGCTGCGCGCGAACGACCACTTCAGGTCCTCGGGCATGCACCAGGCGCCGTTGCCGAGTCGGATCGCGTTTTCGGGACGCTCCCGCTTCACGGGCCGATCCGCATCATCCGCCGGTCGGTGGTCCGGGCGACTCGATCGTGATTCGTTCGGCCCGTTCGACCCGTCCATGGTGGGAATCCTCCGCGTGCATGGTACGCGTCGGGGTACCCTGTCCCGACCCGCACCCTCGTGGAATCGGCATGCCCTGCGATCACCTCCAATCGGTTTTGGTTCTTCCGCGTCTCGGTGGCCTCCTCGTCACCGGCGTGCTCGTGGTCGCCACGCCGGTCACGGCTGGAAACGACGATCCGACGCCGGTGATGCCGGACGTCGACGCCCTCGCCGCGGTCGCCGATCGGCCGGTGCTCGACGTGACCCTGGGAATCTGGTTTCCGAGGCTCGAAGGGATCGTCGACATCGGTCCCGACGGGACGCCGCTCGACGTCGGGGACGATCTCTCGCTCGATGACTCCCAGGCGATCTTCAACGGCGAGGCGCGGGTCCAAGCCGGGCGATGGGAGTTCCTGATCGGCGGCTACGTCCTCGAAGCGGAGGGGCAGGCGACGCTGTCGCAGGCGGCCCGCATCGGTGGACTTCTCGCCCCGGCCGGCACCGCGGTCGCGAGCGACGTCGACGTCTGGTCGATCACCGGCGAGATCGCCTACGAGATCTTCACGCCGTTCCAGGACCGTCGCTTCCCGTGGTCGGCGCCGATCGATCGCGCCACCGGGAATCGAACTTCGGACGGACGGCCGATCATCGATCTTCGAGTCGAGGCCCTGCTCGGCACGCGGGTGCTCAATCTCGAACAGGAGTACGACCTCGCCGGCGTGGGCACGGTTCGCACCAACAACGCCTGGGTCTCGCCCTATCTCGGCGTCGGGCTCGAGATCGACTGGGTGTCGAAGGACACCATCGGCTTCCTCGACCGCATCACCCTCGACGTCACCGCGGGGTGGGGACCCGCCTTCAACGGCGGCAACTCGATCTTCACGGTCCGCGTGGACGGGGCGTTCCACGTCACCCGCGACCTCGCGATCATCCTCGGCTACCGACTGACCGACTTCGACCTGGTCCGCGAGGAGACCTCCTACAACGGCGGACTTCAAGGGCTCTTCGCGGGAGTGCGGTACACGTGGTGAATCCCGACCAGCCAGGCCGGCGTCGCGACGGCAAGTTCCGTCGGGCCAAGATCCGGCACTCGATCTTCACCCGCGGGCTCGATCGGATCACCGGGGGGCGACTGCTTCGAAGCCATCTCGCCAAGCCGCTCGCGGTTCGTTCCTTCGACGTCTCGATGCCGGGTTGGCCGGAGGATTGGGACGGGCTCCGCGTCGGACACTTCAGCGACCTGCACTACGGCGATCTGATGCCGGTGGAGCGCGGGCTCGAAGTGATCGATCGGCTCGGAGCGCTCCGTCCGGATCTCGTCGCCTTCACCGGCGACATGGTCGATCTCGACTGCGACGGCGCGGAACCGCTCTTCGAGCGGATGACGGCGATCGGCGCCCCGCTCGGAGCGGTGATGGTGATCGGCAATCACGATCTGCTTGATGACGGGGACCGCGTCCGCGGCATGGCCCGCGATGCAGGCGTTCAATTGCTTGACGACGAGTCGATCGCCCTCGATCCGCAGGGACTGGAACTCGCCCACGTGGGCGCACCCGGTGGCGACGGCCCGGCCACGCCGCTGGTGGTGGCGGGCATCGACTGGGACGGCGCGGTCAAGGGGCTCTCCGCCCGGGTGGATCGCGTCGCCGGCGAGAATCCGTCGCTGCTCCTCGCGCACAATCCCAAGGCCTTCCTCGCCGCATCGCGACACCACGTGCCGCTCACGCTCGCGGGACACACCCACGGCGGCCAGGTCGCCACGAAGGCCCGTCCCGGGGTCAACCTCGCGGTGGCGCATCGCCTGAGTGCGGGGTTCTATCACCGGGACGCAAGCACCCTGTTCGTGACGGTGGGCACGGGATCGTGGTTCCCGCTCCGGGTCCAGTGTCCGGCGGAGATCGTGCTGCTCACCTGTCGACGCGGTGAGGACGGGGTCCACGAGGTCGGCGTGGATGACACCGATCCCGAGTCGAACATTCCGGAGTGACGATCCTCGGGCGCCGGCCCTGCATCCGCGGGATCGTCCGATCTCATCCGCCGGATGACGAGGGAAGAGCCGCACGACCGTGCAGCCCGAGCGACTCGAAGAGCCGATGGACATGGGCGAGTCGGGTCCGCGTCTGGCCGATCGAGACCCGGATCACGTAGTGCCCGTCGAGTTTCGTGTGGCTCAGCATCGCCTCGCCGCTCGCGTTGATCGCCTCGAGCACGCTGCGGGTCCGCTCGTCGCCCTCGCGATGGCGGATGCACACCAGCGAGATCGGCGAGGGCGCGCAGCGGACCCAGTCGGGATCCGCGTCGATCATGTCCGCGAACTCCTGGGCGATCGCGATGTGTTCACGCAGCGCGGTCCGCAGGCCTTCCGCGCCGTAGTGCTGGAAGACCAGCCACAGCTTGAGGGCCCGGAAACGACGCCCCAGCGGCACCTGCCAGTCGCGGTAGTCGATGACCTGCCCGCTCTCGGACGGGGCGTTTCGCAGGTACTCGGGCATGATGCCGAGGGCTCGGGTCAGGGCGCGCCGATCCGCCACCCAGAACAGGTCACAGTCGAAGTTCGTGAAGAGCCACTTGTGCGGGTTCACGCAGACCGAGTCGCAGTGTTCGGCGCCGTCGAGCACCCAGCGGAACTCGGGGCACACCGCGGCGACCCCGAACATCGCACCGTCGAGATGCAGCCAGGCGCCGTGTCGGCGGGTGATCTCGGAGATCGCGGCGGTGTCGTCGATGGCGCCGCTGGAGGTCGTGCCGCAGGTGGTGCAGACGTAGAAGGGGATGCGGCCCGCGGCGACGTCCTCGTCCATCAAGCGTTCGAGTTCGTCGGGACGCATGGCGTGCGTCTCGGGATCCGCGGGGACCAGCCGGAGATGCGCCCGGCCGATGCCCGCCATGCCGCACGCCTTCTCGACCGAGGAGTGCGCGTGTTCACTGGTGTAGGCGACGAGGGGCGGGCAGGCGCTGACGCCGTCGCGACCGGCGACGCCGTCGGTGGCCCGCTCGCGGGCCGCGAGCAACGAGCACAGGGTCGCGCTGCTCGCGGTGTCCTGGATCACGCCGCCGCCGGGAAGGTCCGATCGACCGCTGTCGTCGCGGGGCCCGGTCCGGAAGCGGTCGGGCAGTCCGAGGATCTCGAGGGCCCAGTCCATCATCAGGGACTCGAGTTCGGTGCAGGCCGGGCTGGTGGCCCAGATCATGCCCTGCGTTCCGAGGCCGGCGGCGAGCATCTCCCCGAGGATCGACGGGAAGGAGTGATTGCACGGGAAGTAGGCGAACCAGTTCGGGCTCTGCCAGTGGGTGAGTCCCGGGATGATCTTCTCGTCGACCACGTCGAGCAGGTCCTCGATCGACCCACCGTGTTCCGGGGGCGAGATGGGGAACGCGCGACGTACGGATCCCGGCTCCACCGTCGAGGCGACCGGCAGCGTCTCGGCCCGATCGAGGTAGTTCGTGATCCAGCGCAGGGTCGCGTCGCCGAGACGCTCGAAGGTGGCGGCATCCATGTGCGGATTGGATGGATCGGGAGAACGGGTGTCGAAGGGGGCGGCTTTCATACCGGTCATGCTACGCACCCCGGCATCGGCGCGAGCGCGCATGAAAAAGCGGCGAGGCCGTGAAGGCGTCGCCGCTCCTGGTGGCATCTCTGCCCCCTTGGTGCACCAGCGTTCGAAGGTACCCCACGGATCGCCGGAAGCGAGGAGAAACTCCTCGAATCAAGCCACAGGCCTCCTGAATCAGGCGGGAAGCGACTCCAGTTCGCTGCCGACGCGTTCCATGAGGGGGCCGACCGTCTCCTCGCCGAGGTCGAACTTCGCTCCGGCGGCTTCGAAGAGATCGGGAAGCGGACGGGTTCCGCCGAGGGCCAGACCGGCCATGTACCGCTCGATCGCGTCCTTCTCGCCCTTCAGCGAGTTGCACCACACCTGCAGGGCCCCGAGCTGGGCGATGCCGTACTCGATGTAGTAGAAGGGGACGCCGAAGAGATGCAGTTGTCGCTGCCACGACGCGGCCCGCGCATCCTCGAA
The DNA here is from genome assembly GCA_009936695.1 of Planctomycetia bacterium. Taxonomy (GTDB): domain Bacteria; phylum Planctomycetota; class Phycisphaerae; order Phycisphaerales; family SM1A02; genus UBA12014. The sequence continues at coordinate 1,274 of JAACEA010000546.1, read as the reverse complement.
GCCGGTCCAGTCGACGTCGGCGCCGAATCGATCCGTGAGTTCGATCCACTTCGCGGTCCGCTGGTCGCGGGTGTGTCCGGGGGTGGTGTAGATCCAGTGCTGGAACGCGTCGATGGTCGCGATCCACGGCAGGATCGACGCCATGCCTTCGAGGTGTTCGCGTCGCGCCCGATCCGCATCGGTCGCGTCGTAGAACTCGTCGAGGTAGGGGAAGGTCAGGAGTTCCTGGGCCATCGACGCGACTTCGCAGAACTCCATCGGGGCGGAGCGATAGGCGAGGATCGGCTCGTCGACGCACAGCATCGAGTGGAAGGCGTGCCCGGCCTCGTGGACCATCGTCTCGAGATCGCGGTGCAGGCCGGCGGCGTTCATGAAGATGAACGGCTTGCGACTGCGTTCCCGCTGGTACTGGTAGCCGCCCGGAGCCTTGCCCTTGCGCGACGCGAGGTCGAGGCAGTCACCCTCGCGAAGCTCGTCGAACATGGTGCCGAGTCGCTCGTCCATCCGGTGGAAGACCTTGCTGGTCTTCTCGACCATCTCGTCGGCGGTGTCGAAGGGACGCAGCGGCGCCCGGCCCTTCACGTCGACCCCGAGGTCCCAGGGACGGAGCGGGTCGAGCCCGAGTTCGGTCCGGCGTTCGGCGTTCAGGCGCCGCAGCACCGGCACGCAGTGCTTCTCGACCGCATCGTGGAACCGCATGCAGTCCGCGGGTTCGTAGTCGTACCGGTGCATGCGTCGGTGCTGGAAGTCGCGGAAGTTGTCGAAGCCGGCGTTCGTGGCGAGCTGGTTCCGCTTCTCGATCATCTCGTCGTAGATGTCGTCGATCTCGTCGCGGTTCGCGAGGCGTCGTTCTGCGATGCCCTTCCAGGCACCCTCCCGCACCTCCCGATCGGTGACCTCGAGGTAGCGGCCCATCTCGGGCATGGTCCGTTCCTCGCCGTCGAATTCGACGGTCATCACGGCGCAGAGCTTCGAGTACTTCTGGTCGAGCAGGCTCAACTCGGTCTCGATCGGGACGTTCTCCTCGCGGAAGATCTCCACGTCGGTGCGAAGGGATCGAAGCAGCACGTCGTATCGCTCGGAGTCGAGTCCGTCGACGTGCGGGGATTCCACGATCTTGCGGTCGAGTTCGAAGCCGACCTTCTTCAGGTGGGGCTCGACCTCCTGCACGAACTTCTCGAACGCCTTCTGAACGGCCTCGTCGTCGGCGTGGCGGGTGGTCTCGATGTAGAGGTTCGCCATCGCCTCGCTGGCGGCCGCGTCGAGCTCGCTGC
>JAACEA010000082.1 GCA_009936695.1 Planctomycetia bacterium | reverse complement strand
GGACGTCGCCGCCAGCCGGGCGGGTGATGAGCTCGACATCCCCGTCGTGCAGGTGACCCCGGAGGTCGCGGACCGACTGCTTTCGACCGCGGATCCGGATGGGCGTGATCTGCGCACGCTTCGTGGCATCGCGGATGCCGGTGCCCATGGTTGCATTCTCTTCGAATCGAAGCAGGAGGTTCGGCTCGCCACCGCGATCGACGGAGGCATGAATCGAACCGCGAACATCGGCGGCGTGCTTCGGGGCCGCGGTGCACTGGCGGACGAGTGGATCGTGATCGGCGGCCACTACGATCATGTCGGATTCGGAACCTTCGGGGCGATGCCCACCAACCGCGGTCGACTGCATCCGGGCGCAGACGACAACGCGAGCGGCACGGCCGGGGTGATCATCGCAAGCGAGCTGCTGAGTCGCCGATACGAGGAAGCCGCCGCCGACGCGAATCTGCGATCGATCCTCTTCATCGCCTTCACGGGTGAGGAGTCGGGGCTGAACGGGTCACGTCACTACGTCGCGAATCCGACGCTTCCGGCCGGCTCGATCAACGCCATGATCAATCTCGACATGATCGGCCGCATGCGGAGCGACACCCTCGTCGTGGGTGGCGTCGGCACCGCGGAAGGCATGCTCGATGATCTTCGTCCCATCCTTCTCGAGAGCGGACTGACGATCAACGCCGATCCGAACGGACGAAGTCCGAGCGATCACGCCAGCTTCTACGGTGCGGGCATTCCCGTCGTGTTCTTCTTCACGGGCACCCACGACGTCTATCACCAGCCCGGCGACTACGGTTGGACGGTCAATCCGGTCGGTGCCGCGGCCGTGGTGGAGCTCGTGGTCGACGTGGCGGAACACTTCGCCACGGACCCGGAGAAACTCGTCTTCGACGACGGCCGAGCGAAACCGGCGGGGCGCCCACGGGCCGCGCCGGGCGGCGGCGATGCCAACGATCGTGGATACGCACCGGTCCGACTCGGCATCCGACCCGGCATGGGGGGCGGCGACGAACCCGGCGTCCGCATCGAAGGCGTGAGCGACAACACCAGCGCCAGCGATGCGGGTCTCCGCACTGGTGACGTGATCATCGCGTGGGGTGGCGAGGATCTGATCGACGTCATGGACATGGTCACGCGGCTTCGCGAACACCAGCCGGGGGACGTGGTGGAGATGGTGGTCATCCGCGACGGTGAGGAGGTCGTCGTCCCAGTCACGATGAAGGCGAGCGAAAAGGTCATCGAGAACTGATCACGAATCCGATTCCACGTCAGCTCATGGTGTTCTCGAGCACGCCAAGACCGTCGATCTCGACCTCCATCCGATCGCCCGGCGCGAGATGGACCGGCGGGTCCTTCGCGAAGCCCACGCCCGGCGGCGTGCCGGTGAGGATGAGGTCGCCCGGTTCGAGCGCGACGAACGCCGAGAGGTGAGCGATCAGTTCGGGAATGCCGAAGATCAACTGACGCGTCGATGAGTCCTGGACCGTCTCACCGTTCAATCGGAGACGGATCCCGAGGTCGTGCGGATCCGGAATCTCCTCGCGGGTCGCGATGAACGGGCCGACCGGGCAGAACCCTTCGCAGCTCTTGCCTCGCTGCCACTGCCCGTCGGCGAACTGGAAGGCTCGCGCGCTCAGATCGTTCGCACAGGCGTAGCCCAGCACGTGGGACATCGCGTCCGCTTCGTCGATCCGCCACGCTCGCCGTCCGATCACCACCGCGAGTTCGGCCTCGTAATCCGTCTCCGAATCGCCGGGCGGCATCGGTACCAACGCCCCGGGACCGACGACGTTCGAGGAGAACTTCGAGAACGCGAGCGGCGAAGCGGGGGGCTCCATCCCGCTCTCCGCGGCATGGTCCGCGTAGTTCAATCCGATGCAGATGACCTTGCCCGGCATCGGCACGGGGGCGAGAAGGGTGACCGAATCGGTTCGGAGCGAACGGGACGCCGGTTCCGCGAGTCTGTCTCGAAGTCGATCGAGCACCGTTCGGTCGAGGTTGAAGCGATCGTTGACCCCGAGGTCGAAGCGGCGAGGATCCGGATCACCGAGGAGATCCGTGCCATCGATCAGGTGCCGGGCGTCGGCCATCGCACCGAAGCGAATGGTGGGGTCGTCGGCGAGTCGGAAGTGAACGATCTTCATGTCGTCTCCAGGGTCGTGGCCCGCCGACGCTTGCATCGGCGGCATCTGCGCTCTTCGTATCGGACGGTAACCGATCCAAGGTGTCAAAACGTCACCGAAGACCTGTGTGAGGTCTTTGGATTCAGGCTTGCATTGACTATTCTCTCAGTCCGGTCACGCCGACGATGTCGTCGCAGCGACCAACACATATCCCGAACCGGAAGATGCAAGCGTGACCCAGTCTCCGAAGCTCGTCGCCAATGATGGCAAGGTTCTCGTGATCGGTTGGGATGCCGCCGACTGGCGGGTCATTCGTCCCATGATCGCCGAAGGCAAGATGCCGAATCTCGAGCGCATGATGGCGGAGGGCGTGCACGGAAACGTCTCCACGCTCAACCCGGTGCTCAGCCCGACGCTCTGGACCTCGATCGGCACGGGGAAGCGGCCCTACAAGCATGGGATTCACGGTTTCAGTGAACCGACTCCGGACGGAAAGGCGATCCGTCCGATCACCAACACCAATCGGAAGACCAAGGCGATCTGGAACATGCTCAATCAGGTCGGCAAGAAGTGCAATGTCGTCGGTTGGTGGCCGTCGCATCCGGCCGAACCGATTGACGGGGTGATGGTCAGCAACTTCTACCAGACGGCGCGGAACATCAAGAACGCGGACATCGACCCCGAGATCGGCAAGCCGCGTCCGGACTCCGCCGGCTGGGAGATGTCCCAGTGGGAGATGCCGCAGGGCACCGTCCATCCGCCCAGCCTCGCCAAGAACCTCCAGGAGTTTCGCTTTCACCCGCTCGAACTCGATCACGAGCACGTCGGACCCTTCATTCCGAAGTTCGCCGAGATCGACCAGAAGAAGGACCAGCGACTCACCGGATTCGCGAAGACGCTCGCGGACACGGTCACCATCCACGGTGCCGCGACGGCCTTGATGCAGCTCGAACCGTGGGACTTCATGGCGGTGTACTACGACGGGATCGATCACTTCGGTCACGGTTTCATGAAGTATCACCCGCCTCGACAGTCCTTCATCAAGGAAGAGGACTTCGAGATCTACAAGGGGGTGGTGGAAGGCGGGTACCGCTTCCACGACATGATGCTCGGGGCGCTCCTGCACCTCGCAGGCGAGGACACCACCGTCATCCTGATTTCCGATCATGGATTCCACCCTGATCACCTTCGGCCCGAGCACATCCCCGTCGAACCGGCCGGACCGGCGATCGAACACCGTCCGTACGGGATCCTCGTCGCGAAGGGGCCTGGAATCCGAAAGGGCGAGACCGTCAGCGGTGCGAGCGTGCTCGACCTGACGCCGACCGTTCTGACCGCCTTCGGTCTACCCGTCGGCGAGGACATGGACGGGAAGCCTCTGGTCACGATCTTCGAAGGCGATCGGGAGATCGAGACGGTGGCGTCCTGGGACGACATCGACGGTCCCCATCCGCATGGCATGCACCCGGAGGGGGCGCACATCGACTCGGTGCAGAGCGCGGAGGCGATGAAGCAGCTGGTCGAACTCGGATACATCGAGGAACCCAACGAGAACACCGACGAAGCGGTCCGGGAGACCACGCGGGAACTCAAGTACAACCTCGCACAGTCCTACATGGACGGTGGACGACTCGGGGAGGCGACCGAGATCCTCGAGGAGATCTGGAGCGACTGGCCGCGGGAGGCTCGGTTCGGGCTCAACCTGATCGCGTGTCTCGGTGGACTGGGTCGTGTCGAGGAGCGTGGGCTCGCGATCGAACGACTCGCGTTGAATGCGAGGGCCAATTTCGAATGGGCGGTCGAGGAGCTCGAGCGTCTTCGGCCCGAGGCCGAAGAGTACGGCATCAAGCTGCCTCGGCCGAAGGTCAATTCGGAGGGTGAACTGGACGAGGAAAGCGTCACGATCGACGAGGACGCCGACACCGCGGTCGACGCGGCGAATGACGACGCAGAAGGCGAAGACGCGGCGTCGAAGGAGCCGCCGAAGAAACTGACCTTCGCGATTCGAAAGGTGATGAGCCTTCTCCAGCCGATCGGTCCCACCTTGAACTGGCTCTCGATGCAGCAGGCGGTGATGACGGACGACCACGATGCGGCCCGCAAGTTCCTCGATGCGATGGAGCGGAGCGAGAAGACCCGGGAATCGCTGGATCTGCAGCTCGGAATCGGAGAAGCCAGATTCTCGATGGGCGACATCGATGCCGCGGCGGATTGCTTCGCGCGAGCCCTCGAGATCGATGACGAGAACAGCAACGCCCGACTCGGTCTCGCGCGAGTGGCGGTCGCCCGCGAGGACTGGGAGCGTGGCATCGAGGAGGCGTTGACCGCGACGGAACTGCTCTTCCAGAATCCGACGGCGCACTTCATGCTGGGGAGATCGCTCGAGGGCATCGGCGATGACGACCATGCGAGGATCGCCTACGGCGTTGCGCTGGGCCAGTCGCCGGGGATGATCGATGCCCAGGAGGCCCTGATCGGCCTGCTCGACCGAGTCGGTGCGGCGGGGGAGGCCGACGAGCATCGCAAGAGGCTCGAAGAGGTCCGTGAACTCATGAGTCGGGACGCCGCCATCGCGAACGACGACGTCGAAGCGCTCGCCGAGGACATTCGCGCGTCCCGCGTCGACCGTCGCGCCACCCTCGACTTCGCGAGCGCCGCCGAGGCCGTCTCCGAGAGGACACCGATCGTGGTGGTGAGCGGTCTTCCGCGCTCCGGCACCTCGATGATGATGCAGATGCTTGCGAATGGAGGCGTCCCTGCATTCTCCGATGGAAATCGCGAGGCGGATGAGGACAATCCACGCGGCTACTTCGAGCACGAGAAGAGCACCCGGCTCGGCAGCGACGCCTCGTGGGTTCCCGAGGCCCGCGGGCAGGCGGTCAAGATCGTGGCACAGCTTCTTCCCTTCCTGCCGCGGGGCGAGCGATATCGCGTCATCTTCATGGATCGTGATCTGCACGAGATCGTGAAGAGTCAGCGGGTGATGCTCGATCGAATGGGACGCGAGGGTGGTCGGCTCACGGACGCTCGAATGATGTCGACGCTCGACGCGCAGGTCGCACAGGTCGAGCGGCTCCTCGCCCGGCGTCCGGACATCGACTCGATCTTCGTCGACTATGCATCGGTCCTCGTCGATCCAGCCGGAGAGGCGCGACGCATCGCCGACTTCCTTGGTGGGGAATTCGACGTCGATGCGATGGTCGGAGGGGTCGACGCGACGCTCCGGAATCAGGGGAGCGACCGCGGCGCGGCAGCATCGGAATGAGTGCTTTCAGGGCCGGAGGCGAAAGCGCGTCGAAGCCGCGGGTCGGTCTCCTCTTCTTTCGGGCCAATCGCGTCGGCTTCGCCGCGGACGAAGAACCACCACCTCCTCGAATCTCGCGGCGGCGTTGGTTCTCGGCGCCGGCGGCGACGACTTCCATTCTCAGCGGCGCTCCACTCGAGTCGCACGACGTGCACACCTGGCTGGTTCCGAGTGACGAAGATTCGTCCGCTAGCGCGCAGGAGGCGGTGGAGGGACTTCGTCACCGGCGATCGACCGAGGTGGGTCGGCCGCTCGTCTGGAATCGACTTTCCCGGGACGGCATCGAATCCATCGTCGTCGGAAGCCCCTTCATGCCGGGGGATTGCAGCGGCGTGGAGGAGCGGGTGGCTCACGCCGGATACGGGATCGTACGACCGAGTTCCACGTCGTCGACCGAGGAGAAGTTCACGATGCTCGCGGAGTCGCGACTCCGCTGTCCGGAGGCGAGGTTCGTCTTCCTCGGAGTCGATGCCGGAGCGGGAACCTCCGGCGAGGCCGGTGCCGGAGAAGGCGTGCGACCCGAACCGGTCCCTCGTCGGACCGTCAAGGAGGTGATGGATCGGTTCGTGCAGCTGATGGAACTCGATCATGTCGTCGTGGTGACTTCGAGTTCGACCTTCGAGTGGGTCTCCTACCACGGATCGCGGGAGGTGAGAGCCCCGAAGCGGGTGCGACCGGGCGGCGTCATTCAGACCATCTTCGATCTCTTCGACTTGCCACACCTGACGGATATCGCCTCCACTTCGATCCTCCAGATCGAGGAGGATGAAGAGGACTCGCCGCGGGAACCCGGGATTCGTTGGATGTTGCCGGGTGAGAACGACGGCGAGCTGCCCGATTTCGAGCCGCTGCTCGATCGAGTCCGTGAGGGGGATGCGGGTCCGATCGCTCGAAGAGTCGGGCGTCAGATCTTCGAGAGCCGGTGGGAGCAGGCGTTCGACGGCGGCGCGATCTCGGAACTCGACGAGGCCTCGCGAGATCTTCTTCTCGCCGCCGACGGCCCGCAGAGTCACCTCCGGCGGCTCATCTCGCTGGTGGCGATGAAGGACACCGAGTCCTTCGCGACGGCGCGAGCCCTTCTCCACGAACGTCATCCGGGGACGATGGCGGATCGACTGGTGGATCTTCTTCCGCTCTCGGCCGTCACCGACGAAGGGCGGCTCGCGATCCTCGACGAGAATCCGATCGCGGAGGTGCAGGGAATCCTGCTTCGCGGTCTCTGGGCCAGGCACGCGATCCGATTGGGGAGAATGGACGAAGGCCTCGCGATCCTCTGGGGGATGATCAACATGGATGCGGCCAACCGGAGGGAGGTCCTCGCCTTCGCCGGTCAGGCGATCGAACGGAATCAGGAAGGCGATCTCCGGCGGGCGCGAATCGCGCTTCGGCGGGTACTGGAGACGGTGCAGGGGCCGGAGCGACGATCCCAACTGGTCAGGAGGATCGCGCATACCTTCGAGCTGGAGGGTGACTCCGCCATGGCGATCGGCTGTCTCGAGGGTTTTCTCGCCCGGAATCCTGAAGGGATCGGCGCGACGCGGATGCTCGATCGTCTACGACGATCCGCGAACGACTGAACGCCGCGAATCGGTCACCGATGTTCGAGGACGACGACGTGCTGGTGACGCGGGCCATGGACGCCGAGCACCAGTTCGAGTTCGATGTCCGCGGTCCGGCTCGGGCCGGTCGCGAACGTGATCGTGGGTGCGAGGCGGCTTCGCTCCGGTCCGGCGGCTTCGAGCGCCAGGTCCCACGTGCTCACGATGTCCGATGCCGCGAGCAGCGCGACGTGGGTTTCGGGGAGCAGGGCGACCAGTCGCTGTCGCTCGGTCGTTCGACCGCGATCCCCCGCGGCATCCCCGGAGGTCATCACGATGGTTCCATGCTCGGCGACGCCGAGGGTGGCGCGGGAGATCCCGAGATCGCATTCGAGTAGCGCGCTCCGATCCCCGTCGGGGTCGAGCAGTTCGAAGCCACCGACGACCTCTTCGACGACATCGATCACGAGTTCGTCGTCGCTCCGGACGACGCGTCGCACGCCGAGATCCGAGATGATCGCCTGGAGCACCTCGGCCGCGCCCGAATCGCTGGTCACTCGGTGGCAGACGCCCTGCACGGCGTCGAGCGCCGATTGAAAGTCGGTGATCGGATCGGCGTCCGTGGATTCGCCGGCATGCGTCGCCGCGGATTCTCGAGCCGAATCCCCTCCCACCGACCTCGCCGCCGTCGCCGGTGCCGGCCCGTGTCCGCGTCGCTTTCCTTCGGTCCGAGCGGATGCGAGCGCTCGTCGGACGTCGGCGAGGATTCGGTCTCGATCAGTCTCCACGACGGCCTCCGTTCCGGGCGTCGATCCGTCGAGCCGTGGGCCCGTCGCGGAAGCTTCGATCCGGGGCGGGCGGCAGTTCGCGTCCGGCACACCAGCCGCGCAGTGGTCCGATGAACCCCGAGAGACGAGGTACTCGACCGATCGCCCGCACCGAGATCCGTCCGAGTCGTCCAAGCATCGCATATCGAGCCGGAGACGCCATCGCCCACCGCCAGACTCCGAAGCCGCGTCGCGCGGCGCGGTTCTTGGTCTCCGTCACCGGATCGACTCGTGGCGTTGCTCCCGACTCGGTCTCCGCGGCCTGGTTTCGCAGATGCAGCAGGACGCCGGGGATATCGATGTCCACCGGGCAGACCTCGCGACATGCCCCGCAGAGACTGGAGGCGTCGGGCAGCTGCGAGGCGGCATGCAGACCGGCGATCTGAGGTGTGAGGATCGCGCCGATCGGTCCGGGGTAGACGCTGCCGTAGGCGTGCCCGCCGATCTGCCGGTAGACCGGACAGATGTTCAGACAGGCACTGCACCTGATGCAGCGAAGGGTCTCCGCGGTGAGTTCGTCGGCGAGGATGCTCGATCGACCGTTGTCGAGGAGCACGACGTGGACCTCCTCCGGTCCGTCGTCGCCGGGCGAGGTCTTCGGTCCGGACACCAGCGTCTGGTAGCAGGAGATCGGCTGGCCGGTGCCGTTGCGGGCGATGACTCTCACCAGCGGTCCGAGATCCTCGAGACGAGGCACGATCTTCTCGATGCCCGCGATCGCGATGTGGACCCGGGGAAGCGAAGTGGTGAGCCGGATGTTCCCCTCGTTCTCGATCAGCAGGAACGAGCCGGTCTCGGCGACCAGGAAGTTCGCGCCACTGATTCCAAGGTCGGCGGTCGCGAAGTGATTGCGCAGTTCGTTTCGAGCGATCGCGGTGAGTCCTGCGGCGTCGTCCGGCATGGGACGTCCGAGGATCCGGGCGAACAGATCGCGGATCTCGCGTCGACGCTTGTGGATCGCGGGCACCAGGATGTGCGATGGGGTCTCGTCCGCGAGTTGGAGGATCCACTCGCCGAGGTCGGTCTCGATGGGCG
>JAACEA010000545.1 GCA_009936695.1 Planctomycetia bacterium | reverse complement strand
TTCGCGGCGAATCGTTCGAGGCCGGTGAATTCGCCGGCGCCGGCGGCGTCGGGGTGGGCGTCGATGATCCGGTCGACCAGGCTGGTGCCGCTCCTCGGCATGCCGCTCACCAGCACCGGCAGCTCGCTCGGGAATCCGGTGGGGAACCGCTCGAGTCGGTCGCGACCGTTCCGCTCGATCATCCGGTCGATGTCGCGGTCGTACAGGCCGGGACTGAAATCGACGCGTTCGAGGGCGTTGAACGCCTCGGCGTCGGCGAAGGCCTCGTCGAACCGTCCGAGATGATCGAGGATCCTGGCGCGGAGCGCGAGCGCGGCCTTCCGTTCTGGCGGGGAGGCGGCCGGCGTGATGACTTCGGCGTCGAGATGGTCGAGCGCCGACTGGTGATCGCCCCGCCGGGTGCGGATGGCGGCGACGGTGTAGCCGAGGCGCCGTCCGAGTCCCGCATCGTCCGGTGGGGCGTCCCGCAATGGCGTGATGGTCGCCTCGGCGTCGTCGATGCGACCGGCTTCGAGCAGGATCGCGGCGTGCATGAGCCGGGCGTTCGCATCCGCCGGATCGATCTCGACGGCGCGGGCCGCCTCCGCCCGGGCGGGTTCGACGTCCCCCTGTCGGAGATGGAACTGGGCGAGGATCAGGTGGCCGTCCGAATGCGATTCGATCCGGAGCGACTTTTCGGCGAGCGACTTCATGTCCGCGGGTCGTCCTTCCAGTTCCGCGATTCGAGCGCGAAGTCGCAGGCCCTCCGCATCCCTGGAGGGCGACGGCAGTCCACGGCGGAGCAGGGTCTCGGCCTCGGCGGGGCGACCTGCATCGACGAGCCCCCGCGCCTGGGCGAGCACCCGGGCGCGATCGGGGTTCGGGCCGCGTTTCTTGGATCCGCCCATGGCGTGGTTCCGGGGGCCGGTCGTCAGACCTGGTCGAGGCCGCGTTCGAGATCGGCGATGAGGTCGTCCGCGTCCTCGATGCCGACGGACAGTCGGACCAGGCTGTCGCTGATCCCGAGCGCCGCCCGCTGGTCGGCGGGGACCGAGGCGTGGGTCATGATCGCCGGATGTTCGATGAGGCTCTCGACCCCGCCGAGACTTTCGGCCAGCGCGAAGAGGTGGACGGTCTCGAGGAAACGACGGCTCTCGTCGATGCCACCCTTGAGGAAGATCGTGATCATCCCGCCGAACGCGGGGGTTCCGTGCAGGGCCATCTGTCGGGCCGCGACCTCGTGATGCGGGTGCGAGGGGAGGCCGGGATAGACCACGCGGTCGACCTTGGGATGGGCCTCGAGCCAGGCGGCGATCCGCATGCCGGTCTCGCAGTGCCGGGCCATTCGAAGGGCGAGGGTCTTCACGCCGCGCAAGGCGAGGTACGAGTCGAAGGGACCCATGATCGCGCCGACCGAGTTCTGCAGGTAGCGGACGCGTTCGGCGAGTTCGGGCGTGCCGACCACGAGGGCGCCGCCGACCACGTCGGAGTGACCACCGAGGTACTTGGTGACCGAGTGGAGGACGATGTCCGCACCGAGTTCGAGCGGCCGCTGGAGCGCGGGCGTCGCGAAGGTGTTGTCGACCACGGTGAGGGCGCCGTGTCGGGTGGCGATCTTCGAGATCGCGGCGATGTCCGAGACCTTCAGGGTCGGGTTGGTCGGAGTCTCGAGCCAGACCATCGCGGGTCCGGCGTCGGGCCCGAGTTCGGCGAGGGCGGCCTCGACGTTCGCCGGGTCCGTGGTGTCGACGTACTTGACGTCGAGTCCCTGGGTCCGGGCCCGGACCCCGGAGAGCAGTCGGTAGGTTCCGCCGTAGAGGTCGTCACCCGCGATCACGGTTCCACCGGCATCGAGCAGTTCGAGACAGGTGCCCGCCGCCGCGAGTCCGGAGGCGAAGGCGAATCCGCCGTGCGAGGCGTCGTCGGCCTCGGTCAGACCGCTGCCTTCGAGGGAGGCGAGCGCCCGCTCGAAGCTGTAGCGGGTGAGGTTGTGACTCCGGGAGTATTCGAAGCCCTTGTGGATGCCGGGCGATTCCTGGGCGTAGGTGCTCGACGTGTAGATGGGCGGCATCACGGCGCCGGTCACGGCGCAGTTGCCTCTCCATCGCCCCCACCGCCGCCGCCCCCCCCTCTACCGCGCCCCCCTCCGCCGACCCCCCCGCCGCCGCCTCCCCCCTCGCCGGCCCCCTCTCCACCGCCCCCCGTCTTGCCGCCCCCCCTCCCGCC
>JAACEA010000544.1 GCA_009936695.1 Planctomycetia bacterium | reverse complement strand
TCGGGGTATCGGGCGGCCTTCTCCAGCGATCGTCCCAGCAGGGACAGCAGCGGGCGGACGACCAGCGCCGGCTGTCCCTTCTCGTGATCCTCGAGAAAGGCGTTCGCCGCGTCGATGGCGTCGTCGTAGTGGCCGGTCTCGAAGCACGCGCCGACGTAGGACGCGGCGGTGCCGGGTGCGAGACGGCGGGCATTCGCCTGTTCTTGGAGCAGTTCGCGGCAGGTCTCGAACTCCCCGGTCCAGATCAGGCACTCGAGATAGGTCCCCTGGGTCCGGGGGTCGTTCGGGGCGATCTTTCGCGCGGTCCTCGCCTTGGACATCGCCTCCGCGAACCGGCCTCCGGCGATCAGGACCGTGGCAAGGGTGGTGAGCGAGCCGGCGTCCCGCGGGGCGAGCTTCGCCGCCTTCTCCGCGGCCTTCACCGCTTCCGGCCACTGCATCGAATTCGTCGAGGCGAGGGCGAATATCCGGAGGCCCCCGATGTTTCGAGGGTCCTTCTTGAGGACGTCCGCGGCGAGTTGTCGCGCCTGACCCGACTGCCCGTTCTCGTAGAGGGCGGCGGCCTGTTGAAGGATGGCGTCGAGCTTTCGGGGGTTGAAGGCCATTCGGGCAGGATACGAGATCGACGCGGCGGCTCCGGGCGGACGTCGGTCCGGCCTGGAGGGACGGATCACTCGATCGATCCCCCGTTTTATCCACCGTGGACTCTTCGAACGTTGAACAACCGAGCGCACTTCCGGTAGTGTCGGCACAAGGCGGTCCGCCGGATCCGTCGCAGATCTCGATTCGTGCTCGAAGGGCCAGCCATGACCGCGATCAGCCCCAGATCCCGACGACCTGAGTCCGCCCATCGATTTCTCGGAAACGGCCGCCCCTGCGACGCACCCATGCACTTCGACTGCGAGCGGATCGAGACGATCGTCTTCGAACGGGCCGCCGATGTGAGCGTCGCCATCGCCCGGGAGATTGCCGAGCTCATCCGGGCCCGGCAGGCCGAGAACCGCCCCTGTGTGCTCGGACTGGCGACCGGATCGACCCCGACCCAGGTCTACGGCGAACTCGTTCGCATGCATCGGGAGGAGGGCCTCTCCTTCGCGAACGTCGTGACCTTCAACCTCGACGAGTACTGGCCCATGCCGCCCGAAGCGCTCCAGAGCTATCGGCGCTTCATGGACGAACACCTCTTCGACCACATCGACATCGACAAGACGAACACCCACGTTCCGGACGGCACGATCGCCTTCGAGGAGATCCGCTCCTACTGCGCGGCGTACGAACAGTCCATCGCGGATGCCGGCGGCATCGATCTCCAGCTGCTCGGCCTCGGTCGCACCGGGCACGTCGGCTTCAACGAGCCGGGCTCCGGGGTCGACAGTCGGACCCGCCTCATCCATCTCGATCGTGTCACGCTCAAGGATGCGGCCAGCGACTTCTTCGGCGAAGAGAACGTGCCGACCCGGGCGATCACGATGGGCGTGGGATCGATTCTCGATGCCCGCCGGGTCGTGTTGATGGCCTTCGGCGAAGGCAAGGCGGCGGTCGCCGCCCGGGCGATCGAAGGCGAGGTCACCGAGACCATCGCGGCCTCCTTCCTCCAGCGGCACCCGGATGCCACCGTGTACCTGGATGCCGGCGCCGCCGGATCCCTCTCGCGGAGTGCGACGCCCTGGGCGGTGGGGCCGGTCGCGTGGTCGGAGGAGCTGGTTCGGAAGGCCGTGATCTGGCTTGCGGAGCGGGTGTCGAAGGCGATCCTCAAGCTCGAGGCCGAGGACTACAACGAACACGGCCTTCAGGAACTCCTCGCCGAACGGGGGAGCGTCTACGACATCAATCTCGAGGTGTTCCGCGCCGTGCAGCGGGCGATCACCGGCTGGCCGGGCGGCAAGCCCGAAGGGCGCAAACGGTCGGGAGACATCGATCGGCCCCGGGACGACGTGTTTCCCAAGCGGATCCTCATCTTCAGTCCGCATCCCGACGACGACGTCATCTCGATGGGCGGGACGTTGATCCGTCTGGTCGACCAGGGCCACGAGGTCCATGTCGCGTATCAGACCTCGGGAAACATCGCCGTCTTCGACAGCGAAGCCCTGCGCTTCGCCGACTTCGTCGCGCACTTCAACGGGATGTTCGGATTCGGCGCGGCCGAGGCGGAGGCGATGGAGCGTCGCGTCGCGGACGTGTTGCGACGAAAGAACCCCGGCGAAGTCGACATTCCCGAGGTCCAGCAGATCAAGGGCCTCATCCGCCGCATCGAGGCGACCGACGCGGGTCGCAGCTGCGGCGTCCATGACGACCGACTGCATTTCCTCGACCTGCCCTTCTACGAGACGGGTCGAGTGACCAAGAAGCCGCTCGGCGACGAGGATGTCTCGATCATCACCGACCTCCTGCGATCCGTGAAGCCCGACCAGGTCTACGCCGCGGGTGACCTCTCCGATCCGCACGGCACGCACCGGACCTGTCTCACCGCGGTCTTTCGAGCGATGGAGGCGGTCGCCGAGGACGACTGGGCGTCGAACTGCGTGCTCTGGTTGTATCGCGGCGCCTGGCAGGAATGGGCGATCGAGCAGTTCGACATGGCCGTTCCCGTCTCTCCCGGTGAACTGAAGCGGAAGATCACCGCGATCTTCAAGCACCAGTCCCAGAAGGACAAGGCGCTGTTCCCGGGGCCCGATGAGCGTGAATTCTGGCAGCGGGCCGAGCAACGGAACCGTGGTACCGCGGACCGACTCAACCGACTCGGATTCGCCGAATACGAAGCCGTCGAGGCGTTCGTTCGCTGGGACGGGCGGCCCAT
>JAACEA010000543.1 GCA_009936695.1 Planctomycetia bacterium | reverse complement strand
GTACGTAACGGTCGACCTCGTCGCGGTCGTACGGCCCGTACACCTCGCCGGTCGGCGATCGATACCACCAGTTCACGGGCGCATCTTGAGTCATGACACCTCCTGCACAAGCTCACTGGGAATCGATCGGGATCGATTTCACCCGTCGCATCACCCACGACCTCGGCATTTCTACCGAACACGTCGATCGTACTGACGCTCCAGCGCACCGCGTTCCGTCATGTCGAGCGCCCGACCGTCGATTTCCAGTGCTTCGTACCCGATCGAGAGCAGGTCATCGACGAGTTCGAGCTTCGCGATCCCGCTCCGTGGTCGGCCGGACTCGTCCGTGCCAGACCAGGCGCAACGAAGATGCGACCGTCCGTCGAGCGACTCCTCGAGGGTCACCACCCCACCGGTGACCAGTCCGTCCGCCCCCAGGAATCGACTTCGAATTCGCTCCGAACCCGCGTCGAACCAGATGATCTCGTCACCGACCACCCGCACCACGCCATCGACCTCGTCGGTCTTGCGAAGTCGAAGCGATCGCTCGCCGGGACCGGCGGTGATCTCGAGCGTGGACAGCACGGTGCTTCCCATCGCGTCCTGCCAGGTGCCATCCCAGATTCCGATCAGCCCGGGCGCCATCTCCAGACGCTCGATGAACGGGTTCGTCCGACTCCAGATGAAACGGCCCGGCTGTGGACCGCCACTTCCGTCGATGCAGGTCGGAATGAAGTCGACGATCCAGGAATCGCGATCGGCCGACTGATAGGTGACTTCGTAATTGACGGAGGCGCCGGTCCCCGACGTCTCGTGCCCGCGCCAGTCGAGCGCCGAGCCATCGAAACCGATGAGGGTCGCGCTCCCGGTGAAGGGCCGACCACGGTCGCGGCCGGAGTAGATGTTGAGCACGGCCCCGGCGGCCTCGTCGTAGGTGATGCGTCCACGACCGCTCGAAACCTCGGCGCCATCGGTCAATCGGACGTTCCACTCCACCGCGAGCGAGCGACCCGGTTCGACCCACCATACGGACTGCTTCGCGGTGAATTCGACGCCACCCGGCATCGAGGCCCGCCCCTCGTCCGTGATGCCTTCCATCGCCCACTGGCCGACGAACCGGTCGAGCCCCTGCATGGCCTCGAGACCCGGGAGCGACGGAGGCTCGGAAGGCGCTTCCTCGACCTGCCCCTGCACCGCTCCGGAGATGCCGAGGGCCAACGAGATCATCACGATCCGGGCCCCACCGGTTCCCCGGGGTCGTCGGTCCGATTTCGCAGATTTCATGGTGCCGTTTCGTCGCTTGCGCATACTGGCCTCCGGTCAGGGGGTGGGTCGAAGCACGACGACGAGTGTACGAAACGAAGCGACTCGCACGCCGAGGCCCCTGGGGACCGGCGGTTTATGAACATGCTTCAGCCCTGAATCCCGTTCCTCCGGACCGGCGAGCGAGGTCTTCGAGACATGAGCCGGTCACACCCGAGAGGCACGGCGAACACCAGGCCCGACGCCCTCAGGATGCCTGAAGAACCCGCGGCGGCTCGAAGAGACCGATCTCCGGGCGGCGAAGCGGGTCCGCCACCAGATCGATTCGGTCACCATCGAGGGCGGTTGCGAGATCCTCGGCAAGCAAGACGGGCTCATCGGCGATCCATGCCTCGCCGGATCCGCCACCGTCAGCATCGATCCGGACCAGACCGCCACCGGAAAGCTCGCAGAGACAGTCGAAACACCACGCGGTGAAGCATGACTCGGTCGCGGCCAGCAGACAACGCGACCACTGTTCAGGATCCGGGTCGCGACGGCTTCCATCCCGCATGGTCTCATTCCATTCGGCTTCGATCCGAGCCACGAGGTGATCGATCTCCGGCAGCGTCTCGCAGGCGGTCGGCATCGGCTCACCGCGGACGACCGCCGAGACGATTCGCCGCTGGAGCGATCGAAGCCTGGCATCCATCCCCGCGAGCGCTTCGACGAAGACGACACCACGATCCGAGACGTCGGCCACGCGATGGGTGGCGAGACTCGTCGGGGCCATCACGTCACCATCATCCGTCACGAACCCGTCGACGTTTCCGTCGAGTTCCGAATCACACGAGGCAAGGGCGGGGAACATCCGGTGTCTGGCGGCGAGGACCATGCTGAGCTCCTGAGGGACGACGATCTCGGACGGGTGGCCCGAGGTCGGCCACCACCAAAGGGAGGACGGACCGGATCCCAAACACTGACCGAACAATTCCCGGGATTTCAGGTTTGGATCGGGCGAGCGGATGCCTGCCACGGCCGAAGGGGTTGAATACAATGGCCGTTCATGCACCTCTCGATCACTGCTTCGCTCATCCTGGCCACCGGCGCCGCGTTCGGCGTCGAGGTGCCCGACCAGGAGGCCGCGGCCCCGGCCACGCTGACCACGGCGCCGGACCGCACCCCGCCTCCCGCGATCGAAGTCTTCGCGCGGACGGGCCGAGAGCTTCTGCAGACCTCCACCGCGAGTCCGCGGATGCGGGCCGCCGCCACCGGTTGGCTCGACTCGATTCGGCCGGGGCCGGGATTCGCGACGCGTTTCGAGTCGCTGGAATCGCGGGAGCGGATCGCGGCCTATCTCGACGCCCGGTTCGAAGCCGAGCTGCTTCGTGGCGGCATGCTCGAACCGACGGTCCTCGAGGCGCTCGAGGCGATCCCCGCCGGAGTCGACGGGCGTGGTGAACTCCAGTGGTCCCTGGCGGGCCTGCTTTTCCAGCCACCACCCGACCTCCCCTCGGGCCGGGATCTCGACTGCACGTTTCGCCTCGGCCCCACGCGTGCCCCGATCATCGACTTCATCGCGGCCTTCAGGGATTGCCGGGAACTCGGCGCCATCTTCGACGCCGCGGACCTCGCCGCCCGTCCGGCCATCGGCGCCGCGGTGCTCTCGACCGGTCGCTGTCCGGACGTCGACGCGCGAATCCTCGATTTCGGATCGCCGGAACCCCCGGCGAATTCGAACGCCACCACCGACGCGTACCGAACCGCGCTGCTGGTCGAACTCGCGGACCGGAACGCGGACGACGCCCTGCTCACGCTGATCGAACGACACCCGATGGTCCTCGCTCGGACCGGCATTCGGGCGGCGGCCGCCACCGGGCTCGCCCGAGCCGGACGCATCGCCGACGTGCTCGAACTCGTCGGCGGGACGGAACTCCTCGATCGATTCCCCTCCGCATCGAGCGGCGAGATCCGAGCGGCCATGGCCCATGCGGCGTTCCTGAGTGGGAACCGGGACCGGGCCCGCGAGATCAGCGAACGAATCGGCCGAGGCGACACCAGGCTCATGGCCGGGCTGGTGCTCGAAGATCCTGCCGTCGCCGACCCGCTGGATCGGACACCACCGATGGCCGAGGCCCGCAGCCTCCGCATCGTCCGTCCGATGCAATGGGTCGCCATGATCGAACGGGATGCGACGATCCGCGAACGGATCGTCCGGATTCTCGCCGCGATGCTCGAGGACGGCCGCGAGGCACTCGCCCTCGAGCTCCTCAACCCCAACGGGTTGACGACTCGGCGGGGCGGGGACGGGTGGTACGAGGATCGAATCGGCATGCTGAGCGATGCGATGGCCCTCGCGGATCGACCGATGGACGACTGGGCGGCTCTTCTCGAGGCCACGCCCCGTCTGAAGTCGCCCGCCTCGCAGGTCGAGGCGCTGGTGGCGATCGCACGTGGAATCGAGCGAGCCCACCCGGGAGTTGCGATGACGCCCGGACTTCGCGCGGCCCTCGACCGAACCCTGATCGACATCACCATCGGCGGCTGACCATCGAATCGATCCGCGATCCATCATGACGCCGCACTCGACTCCGTCCGACATCTCCAGAAGCCAGCGCATCGGCGTCGCCGAAGCCATGATCGCGTATCTGTTCTGGGGCTTCGCGACCGGGATCTACTTCAAGCTCCTCAATCACGTCGACGCCTTCGAACTGCTGACGTGGCGAGTGCTCGCCGGCCTTCCGGTGATGCTGGTGCTCGTCTCCCTGCCCCCGGGGATCGGAAGGATCCGAGCGGCGATCACGACGCCGAAAGCGTTCAGGATCCTCTTCCTTTCCACGATCCTGATCTCCCTGAACTGGTTCACCTTCATCTACGCGGTGGTCAGCGATCGCCTCGTCGAAGCGAGCCTCGGCTACTACATCAATCCCCTCGTCTCGGTGCTGCTCGGCCGCATCGTGCTCGGCGAGCGACTGCACCCGCTGCAACGGAAGGCGATCTGGATCGCGGTGGTCGGTGTGGTGCTCTTCGGATGGTCGGCGATATCGACCTCCTCCATGGCCATCGATCCCGATCGGGCGTTCTCCCTCTCCGGCCTCGTCGAACTTCCCTGGATCTCCCTCGTGCTCCCCGTGTCGTTCGGGTGCTACGGCCTGCTTCGGAAGAAGATGCAGGCCGATTCGGTCACCGGCCTCACCATCGAGATGCTCCTGCTCTTCCCGGTCATGCTCGCGCTCCAGCTCGTGCTGGCCGCACGCGGCGTCTCGAGCTTCACCACCACCGACTGGAGCACCGACGTGCTTCTCCTCGTCGGCGGCTTCGTCACCGTGCTTCCCCTGATCGCCTTCGCCGCCGCCGCGCGTCGACTTCGGCTGGCGACGATCGGCATCCTCCAGTACGTCGCACCGACCTGCCAGTTCATCCTCGCGGTCACGATCTTCGGCGAAGCGGTGAGCCCGATGAAACTCGCGGCCTTCGGGCTGATCTGGATCGCGGTGGCGCTCTACTGCGTGGATGCGTACCGGGAGTTGCGCGGGGCGCACTCGACGACGTCGACCGGGTAGTCCCGGATCCTCCACGCCGGAGGATCCCGACGCCCGCCTCCGGTCATTCCCTCCCGGAGATGCGGAACGGAAAACCTGGGTACTGGGCCGCATCGTCCTCGTCGGGCTCCGACCATCGCGGCCAGGCTTCGAGGACCAGCCCGCCGCCGACCGGATCGACCTCGACCATGCCGTATCCGGGAGAGAGATCGTAGAGCCGCCGGGGCGCGATCCCCCGATCCTCCGGGTTGGTGACCGCGAAGACCGTCATGAGATTCCCGAAGCCGTCTTCGAAGTCCCCCGCGTACCGAGGCGCGCCCTCCCATCGATTCGCACCTTCGTCGATCGGCATCCATCGCCGAGGCCAGGTGTTCGCGACCGCGGGGGGCGTGAATGCGAACGTTCCGTCGCGATGGGCGTCGACACCGTATTGCACCAGGGATCCGAGATGCTGGTCGCCGCAGAGATGGAGCGCGTCCGCGACCTGCAGCGAACGGACCGCCCGGGTCCGCGCCGACTGGGGCCAGCCCCCGGAGTCGGTGTCGGCGGCGGGGACGTCGTCTTCCGCGTACTCGCCGGCGGCATGGATCTTCAGGCCCGGAACGACGCCATCGTCGCGTCCGGGGGGAAGGGTCGCGACGTTCACCCACGGCGTCTGGGAGAGCACGATCTTCCGCGGGCTCCGTGGGTCGCGCGACGCGGCCCAGTCCGCGAGAAAGGCCTCCTGAGTCGGTCCGAGGAACATCGCATCAGGGACGTCCGCGTCCTTCGGATCGAAATCGGGGTTCCGGAACCAACCGTTGCGCACCTTCGCTTCCGGGAGCTTGACGCTCGCCGAATCCTTCCACATTCGATCGGCGACGACCGCGAAGTCGGCGGGCCCGAATCGCACCCGCGTGGTGTAGGGCTGGATGCCCTGCCCGATCGGCCCCGGCACGACGCACGGCGGAAGATTCCCGACCTGGGTCCGGTGGATCGCGTTCACGACGTCCGCCCGCAGCTTGTATCCCCCCGAATCCTGGACGGTGAGACCGTCCTTCGCCTTCGCGAGCACCCCACCCGCGCCCCAGATGTTGCCGTGATAGACGTCGTGATCATCGGGAATGATGACGCAGGGCCGATCGCGACACAGCTCCGCGAAACTCCGCAGCCATCGCTGGTACTTGGTGTGGTAGTCGAGCATGATCTTGCGACGGTCGACCCCGTTCAGATCCCCTTCGTAGATCTGGTCACCCGCGAAGAAGAGGAAGTCGGGATCCTGCGCAGCGACCCCGGCCACCAACTCGTCGTGCGGAAACCACACCCCCTGTCGATTCCACGCGGAGTGGGCCGTGACGTTCTTCACGCAGTTCAGACTCGCGATCCGGAGCGGACGGTCGACGGGAGGCGCATGGATCTCCCCTCTCCACTCGAAAGGCGCACCGTTCAGCGCTCCGCGGACCCGGTACTCCCGGCCGAGATACTCCTCGACGTCGTCGACGTCGAACGTCACCGTGAAGCTGTCGTCGACGAGCCGACCCGTCGCAATCGGCCGCCAGATGCCGTCCCGCGTCTCGAACTCGAGCGCCACGTCCCCGAGATCCGACGCCGCCACCGGTGGGAATAGGGTGTTGAGCCGCAGGGCGTGGATACCGTCGTCGTTCCGATCGAGGGTGTAGGTGACGCCGAGCACCGGACCCCAGGAGTGATCGGTCTCGTCGAGCCACGCGTCGAGCTCGGCGCCACGCAGGCGAAGATCCGCGAACGACCAGCCGATGCCGTCCTTGCGTGCGCTTCGATGGCCGACCAGCGCGATCCCACCGTCGATTCGATCGCGTTCCAGTCCCCGTGCCGAGACGACCGTGAAGATGGCGTCGCCGTCCCGCGCCGACAGATCGACGTCGAAGCGGCCGTCTCGCGGCGTGATGAGCAGATCGAGCGTGAATCGGCGGAACTCGACGCCGGTCTGGCGGAGTTCGATCCGTTCCTCCGGAACGGCCTCGAGGTCCTCGAGGGTCGTCTTCGCGGGCAGCGCCCAGCTGAAGCCGCCCTGCTTCTTCGTGGAGAAGTCGAGCAGTCGCCCGGTCGCCGTGCCCGCGACCACGGCGAGCATTCCGCCGTCGGGCGCGGGCACCTGCTGGACCAGCGCCGTCAGTCGCGGGTCGACGTCCGGCCCGCCGGCGCCGAACAGCAGTCCCGCGAAGGAACCCGCGTCGAGGGGACCGCCACCCACCGCACGAACGTCCACCGAAATCGCCAACGACGACTCGGGTCCGTCGGGTTCGATGCGAAGCGGCAGGACGTGGGCCGTGCGAACCGGCAACCGACTGTCGTCATTGACCAATCGCCCGTCTTCGAGTCGCCAGTCCTGAAGCCGACTCGGCTGCCACGCGGCGCCGATCCAACGACGGGACTGGACCTCGTCGATCGGAATCCTTCGCTCCTCCTGGGACATCGCATCGGCCGGAATCGACGAGAGTGCGAACGGGAACGACGCAAGCAACGGAAGGACGATCGGGTGCATGCTGGATCTCCGCCGGACGACAGGAAGGGATGCTGGGACCGGAAGGCATCCTAACGATCCACCGGAGGAGACAACATCGGAGATGCACGCGATCGAATCGGGAGCGGTTACGCTTTCATCATGACAACGACGACCCTCCTCTTGATCGGGGCCGCGATCCTCAACGCCGATCCGCCAGCCCCCGTGACCACACCTCCG
>JAACEA010000542.1 GCA_009936695.1 Planctomycetia bacterium | reverse complement strand
GCGTCGACCTCGGTCTTGATCCAGTCGTCCTCGGGGATCTCCGCGTAGATGTAGCGGGGATTCACCTCGGTCATGTCGTAGACGCCGTTGCGGTTGACGTCCCAGCCCCAGGGCCGGCCGGCCCGGACCCAGCTCACGAAGAAGTCGTCTCCTTCGAGCCGGATGCCGTTCCATTCACGACGATCGTTGCTGTTCAGGTCGAAGACGTAGTCCTGTTCCATGGTCGGCGCGAAGTCCTCGTCGACCAGCCGTTCGATCTGGTCGATGAACTCGATCTTCTCGCCGGTCTGCTCGTTGTCGAGCCGGTCGATCGCGTAGAGGTAGCCCGTGCCGGTGTTCAACGGGTTCTGCACGAACTTCAGGAGTTCGACCGACTGCTGCGGGTCGTCGAACCAGGTGTCGGGATTCGCGGACAGGACCGGCGGCAGTGCCGGCACGATCGGGGTTCCGGGCGCGGTCGGATCGGTGCGGCGGAAGGAACGCGGCGAGGCGTCGAACACCAGGGTCTGGTGTTCGTTCATCGCGAGGCCGGGCTCCCAGCCGAAGAGGTTGCCGGGCTGGAGGTCGAGGAAGTCGGTCCACTTGGCGTGGAACTCCTCGAAGGTGAACCCGAAGTTGTATTCGAACGAGTTGGGATCGCTGCCGTCCGCGGTGTTGAAGCCGGGCGGAATGATTCCGTAGACGATCGCGGTGCGCGGCGCGTCGGGCCGGGTCGGCCCGAGGAAGAGCTCGCCGGGCCGGTAGTAGGGCTGCGAACGATCCGCCACGCCCTGCGGATGCGGGCTGGGAAGTCGGGCCAGGTCGAGGGATCGGGGATTGTCGCCGATCCGGATCCGAATGTCGTGAAGCGGCACCGGCTCCTCGTAGGGGTTCGCGATCTGGATCGCGAAGACGATCGCGGGTTCGCTCTCGCGGTCGACCCACTGGTCGCCGGCGTCGCGGAAACCCTGCGGGATCTCGTCCTCGCCCGCGTCGGGGGCGTCGCTGTCGGGATCGAGGCCCTGGCTGAGCAGGTACTGCCGATAGTCGGGATCGTTCTCGAGCTGGTTGGCGATGCCGTTGGTGATCCGGCTCTTCGGGTACACCAGGGCGAAGAAGCTCTCCATGATGAAGGGCTGCTTCTCCATGCCCGGGAAGGTCAGGTTGCGGAGGTCCTGGTCGATCGCCCCGAGGTCGCCTTCGATGCCCAGCGGCACCCGCGGGGCCCAGTCGGGGTAGATCGGCTGGTCGACGACCTCGAGCTCCAGGACCGTTCCCGGACCGGTGGCGTCGGCGTAGTTGAAGGTGTTCGCGAAGCGAAGCCGATCGTCCCGGTTGGTGTCGATGTTCGCGGCCCAGCTCGCGGCGAGCAGCTGCGTCTTGAGATACGCGTTCTGGTTCTCGGTCACCCCGGCGTAGTTGCTGCCGAGATAGCTCTGGGTGTAGTTGGTGCCGTCGGCGCTGTCGCGGAACAGGCCGGACAACGCGGTCGCGAAGGTCTCCTGCAGCTCCTGGCGGAACAGGTAGGACCGATCGAGTTCGACGCGGAAGGCGAAGTCGCCGCCGATCAGCGGCGGCCAGACGCCCGGATAGAGTTCCCCGCTCCCGTTCGCGGCGGCGACGTTGAACGGATCGTTGAACGCGCCGCTGTAGAGCAGGGATTCGAGTTCGGTGATCGGCGCGTCGAGGGCCGAACCACGCAGGTCGAGCTTGCGCTTCCGCTGATCGAACGCGAGCTGGTTGGTGGTGGGATCGGGATCGCCGCTCGCACCTCGAAGCCGGTTGAAGGCGTAGTCGTAGGTCGAGTCGTAGAGCGCGGTCGGGCGGAGGTGCAGCGGCCGGAGATCGTTGCGTACCGCGTTGTAGGTGGTCACCCGATGCCGGTTGTCGCGCAGCAGCTGGTCGGCGGAGAGCTGGTCGCCGATCGCGGCCCCGGCGGTGGGCGGCCAGGGACCGTTGGAATTCGAGTCGAAGTAGTCGAGGAAGTTCTCGACCGACTCCGACCGGGCCAGCGTCGAACGGAACGGGTTGCGCTCCCGCTGCCAGGGCCGGTTGACGGTCCGCTCGAAGGCGGAGACCACCGGGCCGTAGTTGCTGCCGCTGAACATGCGGAGCTCGAGTTCGTCCGAATCGGTGAAGCCCCGGGGCGGGACGTTCCGGACCCGCCAGTCCTCGACCAGCAAGGGCTGTCCGAAGTCGTCGGTGCGCCGCACGAAGACGCCGCTCTCGGTCTGGCGACGTCGGAAGTAGCGGCGACGGTCGAAGCGGGCGCGGCCCGGGTCGCCGTCACCGAAGGCGACCAGCAGCGATCGATACGGCTGTTCGAGGGCCTCGTACCCGGTGGGCCCGAAGTTCTGGTTCATGACGCCGGTCTGACGCAGCCAGGTACGGGCTTCGCTGGTCGAATCACCGAAGAGCAGCGGGTCGTACTGGGTCGACAGCGTCTCGGGACCGCCGAACATCTCGGCCTGACACTGGTACGCGGTGTCGTACTGGTAGGTGAAATTCCACGGCGTGCCCGGCCAGGTGTTCTGCGGATCGCTGAAGAGCCCGGTCCAGGTGTCTTCGGTGTCGTAGACCGACGCGTTGTCGCCGAAGGCGGTCGCCTGATACTGCGGCTGGACCAGCCGGCTCGACAGGGCGAGGGCGGCGGGCGTCTGGCCCGCGGTGCTCCAGCGGTCGAACCGGGTGGCGACGTTGACGTCGACCATCGAGGCGTTGTCGACGATCGAGACCGCCGCGACCTGTCGCACGCCGTCCTCGCTGGTTCCGGGCAGCAGGAACCAGAACGAATCGGTGAAGCCGTCGCCGTCGGCGTCGGCGAGCGTGCGACCGACCACGTTGCGGTCGGTGCCGACCACGAACTCCTCCCGCTTCGGACCGAGG
This sequence comes from Planctomycetia bacterium, assembly GCA_009936695.1. Classification (GTDB taxonomy): domain Bacteria; phylum Planctomycetota; class Phycisphaerae; order Phycisphaerales; family SM1A02; genus UBA12014. The sequence continues at coordinate 986 of JAACEA010000542.1, read as the reverse complement.
TCGTTCAGGCGGATGAAGTTCGGCAGTGGACCGCGGGCGGTGTCACCGAGCACCGCGGCGAAGTGGTCGGCGGGCGGGCCGAACCAGTCGGTGCGGCGGGAGAGGAAGTCTCCGACGCCGTTGTAGGGCCCCGGGACCACGCCGGGCAGCCACTGCTCGTAGGGCGTCTGCAGGGCGACGGGCTCGCCGAAGAGTCCGTACTCGGTGGTTCCCTCACGGACCAGATCCGACGAGGTCGTCGTGATCGTGAAGCCGGCGTCCGCGCGGAAGGTCGGGTTTGCGGGATCGGAGTTCGCGTTGAAGGACGCGACGTTGGCGATGTCGAAGCAGACCCGCCAGCCGTTCTCGGCGGTCGCCGGCCACGAGAGGTGACTGAAGTGGGTGAAGCCGGTGGCGTTCACCTGGTTGTCGAAGCCCAGCCAGCCGTTCGCGTCGTACGCCCGCTGCGGCTCGGTCGACCGGAGCCAGCGGGTGTCCGCGAAGCCGGGGTTGCCGACGGGGTTCGAATCACCGATGACCAGCCCACGCGCGTCGTAGACGGTGCCGTTCGGGGCGCCGGGGCCGAAGACCGCGGCGTTGCCCTGGGTGTCGGGCCAGTTGGTCCACGCCTTGGTCTCGTACGGCGCGAAGTTGTACGGGGCGATCGGGGCGCCGTTGAAGGTCTGCGGATCGACCATGTAGCGGTCGAGCTTCTGGCCGAGCCAGAACGGACGCGAGAGCCGGGGCGTGCTGGAGGTGGCGACGCCGCTGCCGCTCGCGACCATCGGGTCGTTGCCGGCGTCGACGAGCTTCGGGAAGAGGTTCGACGCGATCTCGTTCGCCACCACCCCCACCGCGAGCTGCGAGCGGTCCTCCCGATCGATCGCCTTGCGCTGGGCGGCGGCGATCACGCGACCGCCCTGGGCGCGGGTGATGTACGCGGTGGCGATGATCACCAGCAGCACGAGAATCGCGGTCACCAGCACCAGCGTGTTGCCGCGACGACG
>JAACEA010000541.1 GCA_009936695.1 Planctomycetia bacterium | reverse complement strand
GAACTGATCTACCTCGGTCCCGACGAGAACATCACGCCCGATCACATCGAGTGGGTGGTCCGCCGGGCGGCGCTCCGTGGCTACCCGCTTCCCACCGCGTTCATGAGCTCCAAGCCCGGCGCGGGCATCAACCACAAGGTCTACGGCGTCACCAGCGAAGGCGTCAACGTCTTCCTCGACGTCGCGCTCAACGCGGTCGGCATCGATCCACGGAAACAGCCGTTCACCGTGAAGATCACCGGCGGCCCGGACGGCGACGTCGCCGGCAACATGATCCGCATCCTCGATCGCGACTACGGCGGCAACGCCAAGGTGGTCGCCATCGGCGACGGATCGGGCTGCGCGGAGGACCCCGACGGCTTCGACACCGCGGAACTCATGCGACTCTTCGAGGAGGCCCTTCCGATCGCGTCGTATGACCGATCGAAGCTCGGCCCCCGCGGCTCGGTCCACGGCGTCGACGAACCCGATGGCGCACAGCTTCGCAACACGATCCACAACCGGGTGGTGGCCGACGCCTTCGTCCCCGCCGGTGGCCGCCCCGCGACGATCCACGCCGGGAACTGGAAGGACTTCCTTCAGCCCGACGGCACCCCGAGCGCCAAGGTGATCTCGGAAGGCGCGAACCTGTTCCTGACACCGGAAGCGCGGGAGCGGTTGAGCGAGGCCGGCTGCGTGATCGTGAAGGACTCGTCCGCGAACAAGTGCGGCGTCATCTGTTCCAGTTTCGAGATCTGCGCCTGCATGGTGCTCGAGGAATCCGAATTCCTCGAGATCAAGCCGGTCTACGTCGACCAGGTCCTCACCAAGCTGCGGGAGCTGGCCCGGCTCGAAGCCGAACTTCTCATCAACGAGCACGAACGCCATCCGGAGACGAGCCTTCCCGAGACGTCGACGAAGCTCAGCCGGATCATCAACGCCGCGGCGCCCGCGATCGCGGCGTCGATCGCGGACTGGAGCGACGAGGATCTCGAACGGGGACGCCAGCTGGTTCGAAACCACCTTCCGCCCATCCTGCTCGAGGTCGGCGGGGATCGCGTCTGGACCCGACTCCCCGAGCGATATCTGCACTGGATGATGGCCAACCGCCTCGCGTCGGGAATCGTGTATCGCGAGGGCATCGACTTCCTCGACGGCATGAAGCCGACGGCGGTCGCGGAGCTCGCCGTCCGGTACCTTCGGAAGTCCGCGGAGCTTCAGCACCTGCTCGAGGCACTCGACGCATCCGACGTTCCGGAACGCGACAAGGTGGCCCGCCTGCTCGAACGTGGCGGCATCCGAGCCCTGCTCCACGACACCTGATCCCACGATCGAGCGGATTGAATCCTCGATACGGCGGCCGAAACGCGGATTCGCGTGGGGTGTGTTCCCACTCCCCGGTCGCGTCGACGATCCCGCGTCGACGCGTCGCGTACCGGTGACATGCAAGATCGCAACCCGCTCAACCCGATCGCCGCCGTGCGATCCTCGATCGATCCGGAACTGCTCCGACGCGTGGCCTCGACGCTCGAATCCGCCGGTGTCCTCACGGACTCCCGCAGGATCGTGATCGACGAACTCCGCATCGGCGGCGTGACGATCGATTCGACGACGCGGGCCGCCGCCCCCGACGCCCTCGTCGGACGACTGGTGGATCTCGTCGCCTGAGCGTGAAATCGAACTTTCGGCCGAGTCCCACGCGTTGCGTGGATGAAGAGCGGCGGCGGACCTTCCGGGGGCCGCCGCCGTCTCTCATCCCGCCTTTCGCGCTTCGTCGGATCGGGTCGATCCCGAGTGACCGGTCGAAACGCCGAATCAGGTCCACCACGGCGTGGCGGGTGGTTCGAAGATGATGGATTCGGTGAGGAACTCGATGGCCCGCTGCAGCCCTTCCTCGATCGACATGAGCGCGTCCTCGTGCTCGATCGAGAGCACGTGGTCGTAGCCCTGCACCCGGAGCATCGAGACGAACGGCTTCCAGAAGTCGTGGCCGTGTCCCCAACCGCAGGTACGGAACGACCATGAACGGTTCTGCAGATCGGTGTAGGGCCGGGCATCGTTGTAGCCGTTGATGCGTCCCTGATGCGGATTCAACTCGGTGTCCTTCGCGTGCACGTAGAACAGCAGTCCCGCCTCGCCCAGCACGCGGGCCGCTTCGACGGGATCGATGCCCTGCCAGAAGAAATGCGATGGATCGAGATTGGCGCCGAGGACGGGCTTGCCCTTCAGCCCCGACGCCTTCATGGACCGCTCGCTCAGGCGGATCAGCGTGTCGGGGTTGTACGCACAGAAGCCGGGATGGGCCTCCCACGCGACCCGAACACCATGCTTCCGGCAGAGCTTGGCCTGCTTCGCCCAGTACGGAACGAGGACGTCGTCCCACTGGTAGGCGAGGATGTCCGCGAAGTCCGGTGGCCAGGCGCAGGTGACCCAGTTCGGCGTGCGATCCGCCTTGGAGCCGCCGGGGCAGCCGCTGAAGGTGATGACGACGTCGGTCCCGAGCTTCGGCGCCAGCTTGACCGCCCGCTCGAAGGCGGCGTGATCCGCCTTGGCGAGTCGCGCCACGGGGTGCACCGGATTGCCGTGCACGGCGAGTCCCGAGATCTCGAGGCCGTGGTCCTGGACCATCGACTTGATCCGATCCTGCTCCTTCTTGGAACCGAGAACCTTGGCGGGATCGAAGAAAGGGGCACCGGGATAGGATCCGACGGGGATCTCGATCGCATCGAGCCCGCTCTCAGCGCAGTAGGCCAGGGTCTCTTCGAGGCCGCGTCCGGCGAACAGGGCCGCCATCACTCCGAGTTTCATGATCGCATCCTTTCGTAATCTCAAGCACCGAAGAGGTTCACCCCTCTCTCGGGAGGATCCACCGCCGTCGCAGGGCCACACGCGGGGATCGATGCCACGTTCCGGGCTGGAAACGTCGCACCTCCGAGCCTACCGCGCCCGAGGACTCCGGAGGCCGGTTTCGAAGGAGTTCCTTGCAGTGATCGCGTCCTGCGGCGACACTGACCGGATGCGCGTTCTCCTCACGGGCCCGATGCTGGTCATCCTGACCGCCACGATCCTCGCGGTCGGGCTGGTCGCGGCATCGCTCGACGCCGAGCCGCCCACGGGAACCGATCCAGCCGCTCCATCGGTGCCGTCCCCCGCTCCGGACGCGGACGCGGCACCGGATTCCGCACCGCCGAAGGAGGCGGAGACCGAACCCGACGACCTCGATGCCGATGACCCGGGCCCCGAAAGACCGTCGCGGGTGTACCTCTGGGTCGATCGGTACGAGGAGCTCGCGGCGATCGTCGTCGACGAGGACCGCGATCTCATCTCCGTCCGCGATCTCGACGGCAACATCCGGAGCTTCCCCAAGGCGCGGCTCCACCGGATCATCCGGCTCAACGATGTCGAAGCGCCCCGGCCGGGGTTGGTCGAGATGCGGGATGGAACGATTCTGGCCGGCGATCTGGTTCGAGACGACTTCGACGAGATCGTCATCCGAATCGAGGGTGTGAACACCCGCCTTCCTCGGGCGAGCGTGGTGCAGACCCGACTCGATCTCTCGACCACGGAGAAGTACCGACGCTTTCGCGACAGCCTCGCGGACGATCAATACCTGCGCCGCTACGAGCTCGCGGCCTGGCTCTTCCAGGAAGAGGCCTAT
>JAACEA010000540.1 GCA_009936695.1 Planctomycetia bacterium | reverse complement strand
GTGGACGACGACGGATTGCTGGAGACCGATCTCGACACGATCCTCGAACAGGGGAGCGAACTCGGCATCGAGGACTGGTCCATCGAACTCCTCGACCGGACCCTCGATCGGCTGCAGCGGATCCTCGATCCGCCCGGCCTGATGGCGAGATCGAAGCAGGAGTCCCTCCTGCTTCAGATCGATGCGATCGTCGAGCAGGAGGGCGACGAGCACGGCGCCTGGACCGACGCGGCGGTGCTGGTGGGAGAGCACTTCGAGGATCTCGTGGAGAACCGACTGCCGAAGATCGCCAAGGATGCCGAGATGTCCCTCGAAAGGGTTCAGGCGGCGAAGGAACTCATGCGCCGGCTCACGCTCTGGCCCGGACGCGAACTGGTGAACCCGGATGCGGGGGTCGTCGTCCCGGACGTGCTCGTCGAGTACGAGCCGGAATCCGACTCCTATGTGGCGGCGCTCGCCGACGGCGTCGTGCCGCCGCTGCGGATCAATCCGCAGGTCGAGGGGATGAAGGGCGATGCGAATCTCGAGAAGAAGGATCGAGGCTTCATCGACGACGCGATCCGGGACGCGACCTGGCTCATCGACGCGGTCAACCAGCGGACGAACACCCTGCTCCGCGTGGTGCGGGTGGTGCTCTCGCGACAGCGGGATTTCTTCGATCACGGGCCTCAGTTCCTGAAGCCGCTGCCGATGACCGAGGTGGCGGACCAGCTCGGGGTGCACGTCGCCACCGTCAGTCGCGCAGTCAGCGAGAAGTGGATGCAGACGCCACGGGGGATGTTCCCGCTTCGTCGGTTCTTCTCGGGTGGTCGCGAATCCGAGGAGGGGGACGATCGGAGCTGGGAGGCGATCAAGGAGATGCTCCGCGAGATCGTCGATGCGGAGGACAAGGCGAAGCCGCTGAGCGATCAGAAGCTCGCCGACGCCCTCGCTGAACGGGGCGTCGAAATCGCCCGCCGCACCGTGGTCAAGTACCGCGAGCAACTCGGGATTCCGCCCGCCCGACGACGCAAGATCCACGCCTGATTCTCCGTCGAACGCCGGTCCGGGCCGGGTTCGAGGTCATTGCCCCGATGCATTCCGCCGTTCTTCGGTGGTCGCCGATCCGGACGTAGACTGCAGGCATGCCGACGCCATCGTCATCGACCGGACGATCGTCCCCGCCTCGGCGACGCCGAGGCGGCGCCGTGATCGCGGCCGTGGTCGTCGCGACGGTCGGCTCGCTCGAGGAGACGGTCACCGCGGGTGATGGCGAGCCCGGGGCCGACCTGGTGTTCTGGGGCACGCCGTACTACGCGACGGATCCATGCATTCCCGAATCCGTCACCCAGTGGTCGATGGGCATCCTTCACGCCGCCGCGGTCCTCTGGAACGGCGACGTCGTCTGCTGGGGGGGCAACTTCTCCGGCGAGTCGAATGTTCCGTCGGACGTGGGTTCGGGGCCGTTCCAGATTCCGGCGGTGCAGGTGTCGGCGGGCGAAGGCCATACCGCGGCGGTGCTCGCGGATGGCTCCGTGCGATGCTGGGGCGAGAACGAGTACGGGGAGTGCATCGTTCCGCCGGGAGTCGGCTCGGCCGAGCATCCCGTGCGTTCGATTCACGCCGCGGTCTACAGCACCACGGCGTTGATGATGGACGGCACGATCGTCTGCTGGGGAAATCCGGCGGCCCAGGACTGCGATCCCGCCCTGGAGATCCCCGCCATCGGACTGCAGCGATTGAGCGTGGGCAACACCCACAGCATCGGCCTGTTGAACGACGGATCGATCCGATGCTGGGGCGACGACTCGCTCGGCCAGTGCGAAGTCCCCGAGGGGATCGGCGATCGTGGTCACCGGGTCGTCGCCATCGCGGCGGGCTCCGCCCATTCGGTCGCCATCCTCGAGGACGGTTCGGTGCGTTGTTGGGGTGACGACACCTCCGGCCAGCTCGCCGTTCCACCGGGGATCGGCACGCCGGAGCGACCGGCCGTCGCGGTGGCGGCCGGTCTGGCGCACACGGTGCTGCTGCATGAGGACGGAAGCGTCGCCTCGTGGGGATCGAACTCCGCGGGGCAGACCGACGTGCCGCCCTCGATCGCGGATCCCGCTCGAGGCGCGATTCGTCCGCTCGTCGGCGTGGTGGCGAGAGGGCTCGGCTCGGGTGCGCTCCGAGCCGCCGTCGTTCCCTGCACCGGGGACCTCGATCGGGACGCCCGAGTCGACGGGATCGATCTCGGCCTGATCCTGATCGACTGGGGCGGGCGGGACGGATGCCGGTCGGATCTCGACCGGGACGGGCTGGTCGGGCCCGGCGACCTCGGTCTGCTGCTCTCGAACTGGGGGCGTTGCGGTTCCTGAGTCACGTGGCGGGATCGATTCACGAGCCCGCGGAAGAGTCGTAATCGGTAGACTGCCGGCCCATGTCATACATCTGGCTCGACGGAAAACTGGTTCCCAAGGACGAGGCGATGGTCTCGGTCTTCGATCACGGCCTGCTCTACGGAGACGGCTGCTTCGAGGGAATTCGCGCCTACGGCGGCAGGATCCTCAAGCTGAAGACGCACCTCGGCAGGATGTTCGAATCCGCGGCGCTCATCCACCTCAAGCCCGCCTACGACCTCGAGGAGATCGAGGACGCGATCCGGGCGACGATGAAGGCGAACGAGATCGTGGACGGCTACATCCGGCTCGTCTTCACCCGAGGGGTCGGCACGCTGGGCCTGCATCCGTTCCGCTGTCCGACGCCGGGCACGTTCATCATCGCCGACCGGATCCAGCTCTATCCCGAGGAACTCTACGAGGAGGGGATGAAGGTGGTCGTCGCCAAGCGTCCCCGCATCCCGATCGAGTGCCTCGATCCGCGGATCAAGAGCCTGAACTATCTCAACAACATCCTCGCCAAGGTCGAGGCCATCGAGGCCGGCGTGCTCGAGGCGATCATGCTCAACACCGAAGGCCAGGTCGCGGAGTGCACCGGCGACAACATCTTCGCGGTGAAGGGTGATCGCATCTTCACGCCGGCGACCAGCACCGGGATCCTCCACGGGGTGACCCGGCGGTTCGTGATGCAGGAGATCGCACCGGCCTGCGGCTTCGAGGTCGAGGAGGACGTCTTCGGAATCGAGACGCTGCTGGAGGCCGACGAGGTGTTCCTCACCGGAACCGCGGCCGAAGTGATCGGCGTCTCGCGGATCGATGATTCGGTGATCGGGTCCGGTCGCATGGGTGAAGTCACCCGCCGCCTGGTGGCCGAATTCCGACGACGAATCTCCGAGGGATGTCCCGAAGACTGAGTCCCGTCGGCGTCCGACGAGTCGGCCTCGAGCATGCTTGGGTTGCGTGCTTCCGGCCGGGGCGGCGTGCGGACAGGTCCGGCCCGCCGATGGAGGTGTTCCATGCGTTGC
>JAACEA010000539.1 GCA_009936695.1 Planctomycetia bacterium | reverse complement strand
TCGCCGCCGCGGAACCCTCCAACGTCTACCTCTTCGAGGAGATCGCGCGACGGACCGGTCATCGCGTCCAGGTCGCCGCCGCGTCGGCATGCGAGCTCGAGGCCGCGATCGAGAACTGGCTTCCGGCCGCGAACGTGTTCGTGATCGACGACATCCACGAAGGCGTCGAGAACGCGGATCTCACGGTGCTGGAGCGACAGGTCTCCGAGATCACCGATCTCGCGGAGATCGCGGGGCATGGTCCCGTCGTCCGGCTGGTGAACTGGTTGATCCACGATGCCGTCGAGGAGGGGGCCAGCGACATCCACGTCGAGCCCGGTGATCGTGATCTCCGGATCCGATTCCGGATCGATGGAAGGCTCCACGAGAAGATCCGACCTCCTCATCGAATGGCGCCCGCGATCACCAGTCGCATCAAGATCATGGCGGAGCTGGACATCGCGGAGCGGCGGCTCCCGCAGGATGGAGACATCCACGTCCTGCTCGACGGGCGCCGGGTGGACCTCCGTGTCTCGACCATGTCGGGACGTCAGGGCGAAAAGGTCGTGATTCGGATCATCGACAGCCGCAACGCGATCGTGGCTCCGGAACGACTCGGCATGTCCGCGTCGATCCGCGATGCGTGGTCGGATCTGCTGGCGGCTCCGAACGGCGTGGTTCTGGTCACCGGGCCGACCGGCAGCGGCAAGAGCACCACGCTCTACTCGGCCCTCGGGTCGATGGACGCCGACACCTTGAATCTGTCGACCATCGAGGATCCGGTGGAAGCGGTGATTCCCGGCGTCAATCAGTTCCAGGTGAACGATCGCACCGGCTTCTCCTTCCCGTCAGCGCTGCGATCGCTGCTGCGTCAGGATCCTGATGTGGTGCCGGTCGGCGCGATTCGAGACGAGGAGACGGCGGCGATCGCCGCGCAGGCGGCCCTGACCGGGCACCTCGTGCTTTCATCCCTGCACACCAACGACGCGTGCGGTGCGCCCGTCCGGCTCGTCAATCTCGGCGTCGAACCGTTCCTGGTGGCGACCGTGCTTCGCGGCGTGCTCGCCCAGCGGCTCATCCGCCGGATCTGCCCGCAGTGTCGCCGAGAGGTGGACGTGGAGGCGAGCGTCCGTCGCCTGGTCGAAGAGGTCGCGGCGGTGGAGGTGTTCCACGCCGGCGAGGGCTGCCAGCGATGCCGGGGTACCGGCTTCAGCGGCCGGGCCGGGGTGTTCGAACTGCTCCTTCCCGATCAGGGGATCTGCGACGCGATCTCCACGACGGTTCCCCACCGGGAACTGGTCGAGATCGCGCGGCAGGGCGGCTTCGAGTCGATGCGGATCGACGGCCTGCGTAAGGTCGCCGAAGGACTGACCACGGTCGAGGAGGTACTGGCGGCCACCGCCGCCTGAAGGCATGAGCGAGACCGCCACCTGGTCCTGGCAGGCCCGTGACGCGACGGGTCGACTGATTCGCGGGACGCAGACAGCGTCCGATGCGGCGGAGGTCGCCTCGCGCCTGCGATCGGAGGGGCGGGTGGTGCTCGCCATCGACCGGACCATCGGCACCGCGATCCGAGCCGAGGGAAGTGGATTCCTTCCGCGTCGGCGAGCCTCCGGCGCGGCGGTCGCGGCATTCGTGCGCCAGTTGTCCGTGATGCTCGACTCCGGCGTGCCGGTGGTCGAGGCGATCGACGTGGTCCGTGACCAGACCTCGGATCGTCGTCTCGCGGACGATCTCGTGCAGGTCCGCGATGAAGTGGAGAACGGCGGGAATCTCAGTGACGCGCTCGCCCGGTCCTCGGAGACCTTCCCACCCGTGGCGGTGGGGCTGGTCCGCGCCGCGGAAGCGGTGGGGGATCTTCCGGGGATGTTCGAACGCCTCGCCGACTGGCTGCAACGCGAACAACGAATCAAGCGACAGGTTCGATCGGCCCTTGCGTATCCGGCGATTCTGGCCGTGGTGGGATCGGCGATCACGATCCTCCTGGTGGCGTTCGTGATGCCTCGGTTCGAGGCGATCTACGCGCAGCGTTCCGCGGAACTGCCGCCGTTGACCGAAGGCGTGCTCGCGGCCGGCCGATTCGTGACCACTGGTTGGCGAGTCTGGGGGCCGGCGATCTT
>JAACEA010000538.1 GCA_009936695.1 Planctomycetia bacterium | reverse complement strand
TTGACCACGTTCCCGGAAACGACGTCGGACGCCACGTTCGCGACGATGCCGAGATCGGTCGCGGTCGTGGTCCCACCCGCGTCCTGGATGGAGAGATTGCCGGTCCCGCCCGAACCATCCTCGATCACGATGCGATCTCCGGACAGCGATGCCGTCACGGCGATGCCGGTCTCGTCGTTGATCGCGTCGATGACTTCGGTGATCGACGACGCGAGCGAGAGATCCACGATCGCCGCGTTGCCCGAACGGTCTTGGATGCGAATCGAACCGCGCTCGACGCCGGCGCCGCCGTTGAGATCCTCGAGGAGGACTTCACGACCGAGTCGGCCGTTCCCCCATTCGAAGGACATCGAGTCGAGCCCGAGCGGCTCGAGCGTGCTGCTGGTGAATCCGCCTGACATGACCTGGCTCGTCGACACCAGTTGCTTCACTCGAAACGCATACTGTCCCGGGATGGCGGAACTGCGGGCGTTCGCGAGCAACACCCCTTCGTCGCTCGACATGGCGTTGGTGGAGCGAAAGATGTCGTCGGCTCGAAACGTCGAGGATGCGGACTTGAACGCAAGCAATCGTGCGTTCACATCCAGCAAGGCGGCGTTCGATGCGTTCAGTCCACCGATGCGCTGGAAGATGGGCGTCTTCGCCTGGGCGTCCAGCGCGAGGAGCTGCTGAATGATCGCACCGGAATCGATTCCGCTCACGAGTCCGATGCTGCTGCTGATCGACATGCCGGATGCTCCCGTTGAACCACTCGACGCATCGCGACCGAATCCATTCGGTCAGGCGGCCCGCCGCCACGTCGTTTCATCGTCCTGGTCGACGCGCACCCGCCAACCAGGCGTCGTCAGTTCCTGACGTCTCAGGTGGAGCAAATCGGATGCCCATGATGCCAGGACCCGATTGAACATCGCCTGGGCGCGTTCGACTGCGGGATCTTCGTCGGCGAGGGGTGCGTTCAGAATGGGGTCGAACGTGTCCATGACGGGCTCCAGACCTCTGCAACCGTGATTCGGCGTCCATTCATCAGGAATGAACCTCGCCAATCACGCAGGGTTTGGATCGGACCAACGAACCCGGTAATGAAGTGGAACCTGGACGATCAACGAGGATCGACCCAACCACCACCACGAGAAGCGCAAATCCCGCTTGTCCACTCGGCCGCCGCTGCCAAGCACCCCCCCGCTGAATCTCGGGAGGCGCCAGCCGGCATGTAGTTATCGGACGCTTTTCAGTCCTGGGCGTTGGGGTCGAACCCCATCTTCTCCAGGAGGCCGTCAAACTGCTCGAGCGAATAAAAGTCGAGCGTCACCCGCCCCTGCCCTTTCTTCCGACCGAGCTTCAGACCGACCTTGGTTCCCAGGTGAATGGAGAGCCGCTTCTCGAGATCCACCACGTGCGCCGTCGGGACCGACTGGACCCCCGCCTTCGGCGAACCACTCGCCTGAATCGAGAGCGACTGAACCTGTCGCTCCGTCTCTCGGACACTCCAGCCTTCCCGAACACACTTCCCCAGAAGTCGCTTTCGCCTGCCAAGATCCTGGCAACCCAAGAGCGCCTTCGCATGACCCTGCGTGATCAGCCCCTCGTGGATTGCGTCCCGCGTGTCCGGATCGGCATCTCGAAGACGCAGCAGGTTGCTGACCGTCGCACGGTCGATTCCCAGTTGGGCCGCGACCTCCGTCTGCGAGATTGCGTAGCGATCAATCAAGGCTGCGATGCCATCCGCACGCTCGATCGGATCAAGATCCTCTCGCTGCAGATTCTCGATCATCGCCCATTCGGCCGCGGTTCGATCATCCACCTCTCGGACGATGGCCGGAATCTCCGTCCGGCCCAAAGACTGGAACGCTCGCCAGCGTCGCTCGCCAGCGACCAGCTCGTAGCCATCCGAAGCCTGGCGAACGACGATCGGCTGCATCAGCCCAGCCTTCTCGATGGATCGGGCCAGGCTCAGAATCGCCTCCTCATCAAACCGCTGGCGAGGCTGGGACTTGTTTGGAACGATATCGGCGACCGGGATCGTGGCCGGGACCACACCGCCCGCTTTGGAATGCCCACCGGCTTCCAAGGCCCCATCCGGCTCCATCGCCGGCTTGTCGATCGAAACAGGCGTACCGATCAAACTTCCAAGGCCTCGACCAAGACGACGGCCCACCGCTTTTTTCTCTGTAGCCATGACTGCCTCCATGCAAGACGAATGACCGACGCAGCATATCGCCCCAACCTGAATTCGTCAGACAGCACACCAGCGCGACACCTGTTCCACGTGGAACACCCGGATGGAGAGCGTGGGGGGGACGACGAAACGAAGCCTGATGTTCCACGTGGAACACACGTCCTATAATCTATCTAGCGATACACGATCACCTCTTTTAGCGTTTTTTTGGTTTTGTTTCGGTGTTTTTCCATGCTGTTCGACGCTTTTCTGCCTGTCACGCGATTCGCTCCGCCTTCTGCCGCCTCCCGATACCCTGTTTCACCATATCCATTCACGCCTCGTCCAGGAAACGCCCATGTCCCGCTCCATTCATTCCGTGATGCCA
>JAACEA010000537.1 GCA_009936695.1 Planctomycetia bacterium | reverse complement strand
GTTACGATGGTCGAAGGGGTTCTTCCACCCCCATTCAATCATGAGTGTCGAATCGCATCGGCGATGTGCTGAGCAGGAGAAGCGTGTTCCTGGTGAATCCGAGTGGTTCACCCGAGGACGTTGGTGGTCGCAGATGCCCGTGGAACCACCGGGCTTGAGACGTCGGCTCGTGGGAGGCATGCTCCAGATGGCCGGCCGTCTTCGGGGCCCGGTTGGGGGGCGGATCTGCATGATTCACTCGGGTCGTTGCGGAAGCACCGTCCTCGCACGGATGCTCGGGGAGCATCCCGACCTCTATTGGGACGACGAGACGCTCGGCAGGCGACTGCGTTGGTGGCTGAACGAATACCCCGATGCCTATCTGGGGCCACGTCCGGGAGCGTGTCCGTTCGAAGAGGTGAAGCGTCGCTTCTGGCGAAGTCCCGGTACTCGATTCGGCTTCGAACTGATGCCGCGGCACCTCATGGCATTCGGTCTGGCCGATATCGCGGCCTGCGAACGCTTTCTGGCAGGCGTGGGTGCCGATCAGCGAATCACCCTGCTGCGACGAAATCAGCTCCGTCGTCTCATCTCGGCGGAGCGCGGAGCCATTCATGGAGTCATGCACAAGCGGGTTCGAGGTGATCATGCGGCCGGCGGGAAGCGTCCTTTCGAAATGCCGCTCGACCGGCTTCATTCCTTCGCGGCGAAGCCGATGTCCATCGAGGAGGGTCTGGCCGAGCTCGCGTCGAGTGACGCGATGATCCCGGTCCTCGGCGGACGCGATGCGCTGCAGCTGGTGTACGAAGACGACGTCCTCGCCGATCCGAGGATCGCCTACGAGAAGGTGATCGCCTTTCTCGGGCTCGAGTCCACCCACCCGGGGGTGCCGCTCCGTCGCACCAATCCCGGGGGGCTGGAGGACGTCGTCTCCAACGCGGCCGCGATCCGTGGCCGGCTCCGGAACACTTGCTGGGCGTGGATGTGTGATGAGTGAGCCGAGGCGTTCTTTCTCGACGAACCCCGTGTGGCAACTTCTCCGATGGGGCCGGTGGCGTCCTCGATCTGGCGTCGACACCCTGGATTTCGATTAGGCTCGCAACGCGTCCGCGGAGAATCAGGAACCCGGAGAAACGAAATGTGCTCACCCATCATCATGGCCGAGGTCGATCGCGTCATCGCGGATCGGCGTCGATTTCTGAAGACCGCAGCCGGTTCGTGTGCGGCGGTCGCGGGCATCGGAACGGCCTCGGTCGCCTCGTCGGAGATCGCGATGGCGACAAGGGAAGGTCGGCCGCCGACGACGTTCACGCGCACCGTCGATCTCACGCACACCCTGCGACCGGACTTTCCCGCCTGGTTCTCCGAGGGCCAGGACATCATGGGGCGGACCGCGCCGGCCAGTCTCACCGAGGTCGACGAGTTCGTCATCGACGCGGAGACGCCGTTCGCCCTGAAGAAGGTCTCCTACTGGGAGCACGTCGGCACCCACGTCGATGCGGCGAATCACTGCAGCGCCGGCGGGAAGTCGGTCGACGAGATTCCGGCCGAGGAGCTCGTCGCCCCGCTCGCGGTCATCGACCTCCGGAAGGAGGCGTCGGAGGATCCGCTTGCTCAGGTGACCCCGGAGCACGTTCGCCGCTGGGAGGCGGCACACGGTCCGCTGCCGCCGGGATGTTTCGTGGCGATGAACAGCGGCTGGGCGGAGAAGGCCGGCGATCGCAAGGCGTTCCTCTGTCCCGATGAAACGGCCGAAGGAATCTTCAATTGGCAACAGCCGGCCTTCCATCCCGACACGGCCCGCATGCTGCTGGAGGATCGCGAAGTGGTGGGGATCGGCGTCGACACGCTCAGCTTCGACAACACCCGGTCCAACGGGCTCGACGTGCATCTGGTCTGGCTTCCCGAGAATCGGTGGGGGGTCGAGAATCTCAACGATCTCTCGAAGGTCCCCGAGGCCGGGGCGACGATCGTGGTCGGTGCCCCGAAGTTCAAGGGCGGCACCGGCGGCCCCGCCCGCGTCCTTGCCCTGGTCTGATCGGCACGGTTCAGTTCCGTCGTCTGAGGATGGTACGGATCCTCGAGGCGACGGCGTCGCCGAGCACGGCCGATCCCGCCTTCGTGAAGTGGACGTTCACCGGGACCTGGATCTCGGTCAGCCGGCTCGTCGCGAAGGCGTTGAGGTCGTTCACCGCGACGCCGTGCTCCGTCATGATCTCGAGGGCTCGAGCGTTGTAGCGATCGACGTCGGTCGGTTCGCGGTGGGGACGTACGCCGCCGCTCGGGACCGGTGTCGTAGTGCAGAAGACCGGCACGGCGCCGCTCGCCACGATCGCCTTCACGATACGCCGTAGTTGAGCCTCGTAGTGCGCGAGATCCGCCTGCGGTCCGTCGGTCGGGTCGTCGGAGTTCCGTCCGTCGGCCCGGACCCGCTTCAGGTCATGGAGCCCGAAGTTGAAGTGGACGAGATCGAAGTCGCCGCCATCGAGGGCGAGCCACGCCTCGATCCGATCGACGCCCTTGGTGGTGCCTTCGCAGTTCTCCCGGGGTCGCACGACCGTGGCCTCGTCGTCGAGCCCCGCGACGACGGCGGCGTGGTATCCCATCGAGATCGAGTCCCCGATCATCAGGACCTTCGGCAGCGGGGGGCCGGCCGCGTTCGCCTCGAGGATCGCGGCGTCGCAGGCGCGTCGCATCTCGGCCAGATCGGCGGCGCGTTCCGGGTCGGCGGCCAGATTGTCCGCTTCGTCGGGATCTGCCCGGAGGTCGTGGAGGAACTCGCCATCCTCGAGATGGTCCAGATACCGCGCGTACTTGAGGTCGTCGGTTCGATACCCGACCCAGCGGGGGATGTCGGGATGCTTCATGCCGTGTTCGCAGAGGAATCCGGCTCGTGGCGATGCTCGGAGGGCGGCGTCCGGCATGATCGACATGATCGACATGATCGGCAGCGGGCGTCCGGCGGCGGGACTCGCGGGTTGCGGAAGGGCCGCGGCCGTGAGCACCGTGGGGGCGACGTCGAGGTTCAGGACCAGCGTGTCGTCCACCCGGCCGCGACGGTCCGCGTCGAGTCGGGGATCGAACACGATCATCGGGATTCGAAGGGATTCCTCGTAGTGGGACCACTTGCCGGCGAAGCCACGTTCGCCCATGTAGTACCCGTTGTCGCCGAGGAAGATCACCATGGTGTGGTCCGACAGTCCGAGTCGATCGAGGGCGGACAGCACCCGGCCGACGTTGCGGTCGAGCCCCGCGAGCATCCGGAAGTAGTTGCGGAGGTTGCGGTCGTACTTCTCGGGCTCGTCCCATCGCCAGCGGTATCGATCACGGTTCATCGATTCGCGCAGGAACGCCGGCTGACTCTCGAAGTGGCGACCGCCGTCGAGCCGCGGTCTCGGCATCGGGACGTCGGCGTGGAGATCCGCTTCGACGGGGGGCGGTGGAAAATGGTCGTCGAGGTCGCCGTCTTCGGCATGGCCGGCGTTGAAGCTGATCGAGAGGCAGAAGGGCTGGTTCGTCGCGGCACGCTCGAGGAAGTCGACGGCGGCGTCGCCGATGAGATCAGTCGCATGTCGGGTCGACCCGTCGGGAAGCGTCTTGAGGTACGGGGTGCGGGTGATCGGCGTGAACTCGTCGAACATCCGGTCGATGGTCGCTCGGCCGCCTTCGACGGCGATCCCGAACTTGCCGACGAAGCCGGTGTGGTGACCGGCGGCGCGGAGCCTGGCGGGATAGGACGTCCCGGCGAGTGACTCGGCGAGGGGCGGGCGTCCGAAGGTGAAGTGGTGGGCGCGCTCGGGAAGTCCGGTGAGGATGCTGGCCCGGCTCGCGGCGCAGATGCTGGTGGTCACGAACGCGTTCTCGAAACGGACGCCGTCGGCGGCGAGGCGATCGAGGTTGGGGGTCTGGACGATCGGATGTCCGGCACAACCCAGCACGTCGGCCCGGTGGTCGTCCGAGACGATCACCACCACGTTCATCGGCGTCTCCGGATCGTCCTCGGCCGCGGCCAGGCTCGCAGAGGCCAGCAGCAAGATGGAGATCGCAAGGCGATGGACGGTGGTCCGTGCGTTCACGGTGCGGGGTCCGGCGATGGTGCGGAGGTGGGGGTGGCGGCGCGCATCGCGCGGATCGCGATCTTCGCCACGAGGAAGCTCACCACGAGGGACACGCCCAATCCGCTGTAGAGCGTGATCTCGTGCACCAGCGAGTCGCCGGGGGGCCGGCCTTCGCCGGCCTTGATCCGGGTCGCGAGATCGGCGGTGTGCCGGGCGGCGAAACCGAGGTAGACCGTCGAGAAGTTCCCGGGGAACATCCCGACGCAGCTCAGGAGATAGGTCCTGAATCGGACGCGGCTGATCGAGAGCAGCCAGCACAGGAGCGTGAAGCTCATCGGTGAGAGGCGGAGCAGCAGAATCAACTTCAATCCGCTCTCCGACGCAGCCGCGTCGACGGCGTCGAGCTTCGGATGCTTCGCGAGCATCGGTTCGATTCGGCTGCGAAGCACCGTCCGTCCGAGCCAGTAGACGGTCACGGCAGTCAACGTGCCCGCGATGACGACCCAGAGCAGTCCCCACCAGAGTCCGAAAATCGTACCGGCGGCGATCGCCAGCACGGACTCCGGGAAGAAGAGGCTGGTTCCGATGAGGAAGACGACGATGAAGATCACCGGGCCCCAGGGGCCCAGATGCTCGAGCGTTCGCTCGATGGCGGCTTCGTGGGGCTCGATCCAGGTCTGCCAGATCAGGTAGACGGCGATCAGGACCCCGATGGCCAGGATGAACTTGACGAGGATTCCCCACCAGCTCCGGTGAAGCGGGGAGGAATCATCCCGGCTCGTGGTGGTGTCCACGGAGTGGGTCATGTCCGAAGCCTACCCGGCCTCGCCCGTCGGCCATGCTCCATCAGTCGCAGGGGCCCCACCATCCGAGGAGAAGACCGAGATCCGAACCGTTGACGATGCCGTCGTGGTTCAGGTCCGCAGGGCAGTCGGCGCTTCTGCACGGACCCCAGAACGCGACGAGGATTCCGAGGTCGGCGCCGTCGACCACGTCGTTGCCGGTGAAGTCCGCCGGGCAGACGCAGAGTGCGTTCTTGCCGAGGTCGACGTACGGGCCGTCGATCTCGTCGGGGTCGTTGTCGCAGACGATGGTCTCCTCGAGGGTGACGGCCGGGAAGCCGAAACGCGTCTTGATGCCGCCGCCGATCTTGTTGGCGAGGTTGCAGATGATCGTGCAGCCGTGGACCTCGAGGGGCGTCGTGTCCTCGTTCGCGAACCAGTAGAGGCCGCCCCCCTGATAGGCGGTGTTGCCTTCCATCACGCAGTCGTGGACGTAGGACTCGCCGAGCACGACCTTGATCGCGCCGCCATGGTTCACGGCCCGGTTTCCAGCGAGCAGGTTGCGGCAGATTCTCGTGGCGCCCTGGAAGGCGAAGATGGCACCGCCGTCCGCGAACGCGAAGTTGTCCAGGAAGACCGAGTCCGCCACCGCCGACTCGGAACGCAGAAGATAGACCGCGCCGCCGAAGGACGAGCGGTTGTCCACGAATCGGCAGAATTCGATCCGGGGGGACGCATCGATGATCATCATGCCGCCGCCCACAAGGACGTTCGGATTTCCCGGGAGCATCGAGCCCGCCTCGCCGTTGGCGACGGTGAGGCCCCGAATGACGGTGGACTCGTCCTGGCCACCAGTGATGAGGCTCCAAAGAAAAAGAAGGTGAAGGTGAGGTCAAAGATGCATGATGTCTTGGGATGGAGGCTGTACCAGAAGCATTTTCGGAGTGCAAGTTGCAAGGTTTTTGTATTTGATGAGTCGCGTCGCCAAAAGGAGCCTCTTTTTAAAGCAGAGGTGGCAAAGCTGAGGAGGCCTGCCAAAAAAGTGCGACAACCGAAAACCAAATCTGCCCAAGAGTTTCCCATCACCAATGGGGAATATAAATACTGGGCGGCACGTGACCTTGCAGGACTGTCTGCTGAGGATGCTGCTGCTTTTGAGGAAGAGGGGACCCTGCACCTGTATGCTAGGAATGTTGATTGTGACAGCTACAACCTCAAGCGCCTGAAGGCTAACCCTAACCCTAACCCTAACCCTACACCCTAACCCTATGCTGTAACCCTATACCCTAACCCTACACCCTACACCCTCACACCATAACCCTAACCCTAACCCTAACCCTAACCCTAACCCTAACCCTAACCCTAACCCTAACCCTAACCCTAACCCTAACCCTAACC
>JAACEA010000536.1 GCA_009936695.1 Planctomycetia bacterium | reverse complement strand
CTGGACCACCTTCGTCGCCGCCCGGGTGTCCACGCGTTCGTACTGCTCCCGCTCGCCGGATCCCGAGGACTGCCGGCCGCGGTGCTTGACGTGCATTCTCTCGCGAGGAATGTTCAGCCCGGCGAGGATCTCGGCCTCCGCATCCCGGCGGTGCTCGACCTCCTTCTCCAGGGTGTCGTCCTTCTTTCGAGCGAAGAGCCAGACGACCGCGTCGCCGTCGCGGGTGGGATCCTCGGCGTTCTCATCCGCGTACCAGTCGACGATCGCGGGGTATTCCGGCACGTCGCGTTCGTAGAGTCGAAAGCAGGAGATGCCCTGCTTCCGACCCCACTTCGCGAGGTGCCGCATTCGATTGGCGAGCCGTTCACCGAGCATCGAGGCAGGATATCGCCCGGTCGGGTGTTCGGCCTACGCGGCGATCATGGTCCCGATCAGGGCGAGCGTGAAGAGGATCCCCCAGGTCAGTGCGAGCATCAACGCGGCGATCGCGAGCGAGCGGAGCAGGTCGATCCCGATCACCGCCGAGATCAGGATCGTCCAGAGGACGAACTGGGCCGCGAGTTCGAGGAACCACATCGATTCGAGGGACGACGCCATGAGTCCCGCGTCGACGAGCCGCGAGCCGATCAGCCCGAAGAAGGCGGTCTTCCACGCGTTACCGAACTCGACCGCCTGTTTGCAGATGATCTTCGACGACAGCTGAAGCACGAGGCCGACGAGGAGGGCGGCGATCGCGAGGGCGAGGAGCCCGCTGAGGATGTCGAAGATCATGGGAGCGCCTCCGGGGTCAGCATCGAACCGGTGTGAATTCGAATGCACTGCCGTCGAAGAGCCCCCGGTCCCCGATCTTCAGACTCGGAATGACCAGCAGGGCCATGAACGACAGCGTCATGAAGGGCGCCTGCAGCGTCGAACCGAGGCCTCGGGCGATTCCACTCACCGCTTCATATCCGGCCGCGACCTCTTCGGCAGGACGGTCGCTCATCAGCCCGGCGATCGGAAGCGACAGTCCCGCGGATCGATCGCCGTCGATCGCGACCAGTCCGCCGCGCCGCTCGAACACCGCGTTCACCGCCGTCGCGACCGTGGCCGGGCTCGTCCCGACCGCGATGACCTGATGTGAATCGTGGGCGACGCTGCTCGCGATCGCGCCGCGGCGAAGGCCGAATCCCCGGATGAACGCGACCGCGGGCGGGGCGGGCGTGTATCGATTGCACACCGCGACCAGCAGCACGTCGTTCTCCGGATCCGCCTGGAGGACGCCATCCTGCGTGGCGAGGGTGGCGATCGACTCGCCGGTGACGAGCTCGCCGTCCTCGGCCTCGATGACCCGGACCCTCGCCTCGGGCACGTCCGCCTCGATCTCGAATTCCTTCGGCTCGAACCGGGCTTCACGGAACACGTTCGGCGTGGTGACCGCGGCTCCGGGGACGGCGCAGACCCCGTCTTCGGCGATGAGCTCGCCGCCGATCCAGGTCCGGCGAACGCGGAAGTCGACGAGATCGTCGACGAGGATGAAGTCCGCGCGATCACCTTCACGCAGGAGTCCGACATCGAGTGCGTAATGTTCGACCGGGTGCACGCACGCCGCCCGGAGCACGTCGAACACGTCGACGCCATGGGCCACGCATCGGGCGACCACGCGGTCGAGATGCCCCGTCAGCAGGTCGTCGGGGTGGGCGTCGTCCGTCGAGAACATCGCCAGGTGCGGGAACTCCTTCAGGATCGGCCAGATCGCGTCGAGATTGCGGGCCGCACTTCCTTCCCGGATCAGGATCTTCATGCCGGCGGTCGCCTTGTCCCTTGCCTCCTCGAGCGTGAAGCACTCGTGATCGGTGGTGATGCCGGCGCCGGCATATCGAACCGCGTCCTCGCCCCGGAGACCGGGAGCGTGCCCGTCGACGGGTTTTCCGATCCGCTTCGCGGCGGCGATCTTGGCCACCACCTCCGGGTCCCCGTGCAGGACCCCGGGCCAGTTCATCATCTCGGAGAGATAGTGGAATCGGTCGTCTTCGAGCAGACGAGCGACCGTGGTCGAGTCCAGATTCGCCCCTGCGGTCTCGAAGTCGGTCGCGGGAACGCAACTCGGGACGCCGAAGTGGATCGGGATGCAGGCGCGGGCGGCGTCCTCCAGCATGAAGTCCAGGCCCGCTTCGCCGAGAACGTTGGCGATCTCGTGCGGATCGCTCACCGTCGCGACGGTGCCGTGACGGACCGCGACGCGGGCGAATTCGGCGGGGGGGAGCATGCTGCTCTCGACGTGGACGTGGGCGTCGACGAAGCCGGGCAGCAGAACGCCGGGCGCGACGGAAGCATCGGACTCGAGCGGGCGGATCGCTTCGATCCGGCCGTCGACGATCTCGACTTCGGCGGGAAGGATCCGACGGGCATGGAGATCCACGACTCGGTGTCTCAGGGTCTTCATGTCTCCAGCCTAGCGGAACGACTCGGACGTCCGCCGGGGAAGCCCGGCCGAATCGACTTCATGGAGATGGTCGTCGCATCCGATATCATCTGCATGGATCGCGCGGCGATCCTTCCGGACGTCGTGAGGATCGACCGTAACGATCTTCGAGCGAGCATCTCATGCGATCGCAACGCAGTCCCTGGCGTCCCGACATCCTCGCCCGACGCGAGGCGTCCCTGCTCGTCGGCATCGTCTCGGTGGTGATCTTCACGATCTTCGGCGGTGGCTGGCTCGGTGACCTCGCGAATCCGGCGTGGGCGTCCTTCATGTTCGCCTGGCTCTTCGCGGTGATGCTCTGGGCGTCGTTCGGCGTGGTCCGCCACGCCGACGGTCTGGCGGTCCGGTTGGGGGAACCATTCGGCACCCTCATCCTGACCCTCGCGGTGATCAGCATCGAGGTCGTGATGATCTCCGCGGTGATGGTCACCGGCGAGGAGATGCCGGCCCTCGCCCGGGACACGATGTTCGCGGTCCTCATGATCGTGCTCAACGGGATGTTCGGGCTGACGCTCGTCCTCGGTGGGCTCCGGCACCGGGAACAGGTCTTCAACCTGAAGAGCGCGGCGGCCTATCTCGGGGTGCTCATTCCGCTCGCCGCCATGGGACTGGTGATTCCGCGGTTCACCGAATCGACCGGTGACGCGTCCGCCTCGCCGCTCTTCGCGACCTTCCTCATCCTGATGTCGGTCGTCCTCTACGGCGTGTTCCTCGGGCTTCAATCGGCGCAGCAGCGTCATGACTTCCAGCAGCCTCCCACGCCGGAAGGCGATCCGGGCGCCGCCGCGGGGGAGG
>JAACEA010000535.1 GCA_009936695.1 Planctomycetia bacterium | reverse complement strand
ATCGCCGGCACGATGCGGGTCCCGAATCAGGCGATCGAATCCGGCCGGCTCGAGGGTGACGTCGAGATTCGAATCTACGAGCCGTCCGTCGACGGGGTCGACGCGCCGCTCGAGGATCGAGCGCCGGCGGTGACGATCGAGGCGGAGTCCGCGGTCTACGACGCCGCGGCCGGTGAGATCCACAGTCCGCGGGCCGTCCGCGTGACCACGTCGGAGGCCACCTTCGCCGGCGAGGATCTGCGAATCCTCTTCGAGGGTGACGGAACCCGGATCTCGAGACTCACCGTCGAACGGGCGACCGAACCGATCCTCATCCGTCCCGGTCGTCGGACGCCTCCCATCGCGGCGGCCTCGACGCGAGCTCCGGGCTCGACGAAGGGCAAGGTCCCCGCGGCCGCCGCCGAGGCCGCGTCGGCCGCGGACGCCTGGTCCGAGCGCGATTCGGACGTGGTCGCCGGGGCGAACGTGAATCGTTCGGCCTCGCCGTCCACGGCGCAGGCTGCGTCCGATGTGGCGGACCCGGAGGCGTGGTACCGACTGGTGCTGGAGGATGACGTGGTCGTGGAGCGCGTGGTTCGCGATGCCAGCGGCACCACGATGCGAAGCACGGTCTCCGGGGATCGACTCGTCGCCACCTTCGCACTCGGTGATTCCGGGATCGAGGGCGCTCCGATCGCGGTCGCGCCGGTTCGCGGCGCCGGCATGGCCGCGACCCCTTCGAATCTCGTCGCCACCACCGCGGTGGCCTTCGGTCCCGTCGAGGCGGTCATGCCCCGACTTGACGACGAGGTGGTCCGCGTCCACTACACGGGGCGACTGGTGATGGTGCCGGATCCCGGCGCGGTCACGAGAATGGCTGGTGACGCCGATTCCGAGATCGTCATCGAATCGGACGACGGCCGGGGCATCGACCTGGTCGACGACGGCAACGAGGCGGTTGGTTCGTGTGCCCGGCTCGAATATCGCTCGTCGTCGGAACGGATCGAGCTCGTCGGCGACGAGTCCAATCCGCTCTTGATCGAGAGTCCTCGCTTCAGCCTGGCCGGAGGGCGATTCTGGATGGTGCGTTCCGACCGGGACCGATCAGGCCTCCGGTCGGATGCGATTCGCACCGGAGACCGCGACGCAGGTCCGAACCGCCTTCGGAACCGCCGCCGACCGCTTCGTCCACGGGCTGCAGACGATGCTGGCCGCGGGGCCGGGCGCGGATCGGGTCGTGGCCTGGGCGGCGATCGCCGCCATCGAACAGGAATCGACGCCGGACGGCGACGACGCGCCGCCCCGGTTGGAGATCGAATGGGAGGGTGGCGTCGATCTCGATTTCGATGATCTCGACGACGATGGCCGTCTGCAGCAGGCCCGATTCCAAGGCGACGTCCGGGTCGCCAGCGACGACTTCAAGCTGGGTTCGCAGACATTGGTCGTGGACTTCGCCGACGGTGGCGAGGTCGATGCGATCAAGCGGATTCTCGCGACCGGTGGCGCCCGAGTCGACCGGGTCGGTGAGATCGGTTCGCTCGAGGCGACGTCGATCGATCTCGGACTCGATCGGACCGAGGACGGTCGCACGGTGCCGACGGAAATGATCGCCGAAGGGGCGGTCGAGGCGAGTGATCCGGGCCAGACGATGTGGACCGATCGACTCGTGGTTCGCTTCCGTCCGCGTGTCGAGACGGACGCCGCGGCCGCGGCGGTCGAGGGGGCGGGCTTCGGCGGCGATGAGATGGGGGCGGTCGAGATCACCCGCGTCGACGCCGTCGACGGCGTGCAGGTTCGATTGGAGGAAGGGGCTCGCGTCTTCGCGGATCGTCTCGAGGGCGACGGCGTGGCGCGGACCCTGCAGCTCACCGGCGACGACGTGATGGTCCTGCGATCGAACGTGGTCGCGGACCGACTCCGCGACGTGCGATTCGATGATTCGACGCGAAACGTCCGGGGAACGGGGCCGGGTCGGTTCCGGTACTACGACGCGGACGTGGTGCCCGCCTCCCGGGAACGCATCGAGCGTCCGACCCCGTCCAGCAGGACCTCCCTCGCGGCGACGTGGACGCAGGCCATGCGATACGACGAACGGGCGAACGACGGCGCCGGGCGGCTGGATCTCGAAGGCGACGTCCGGGTGCGGAGCACGCCGGATGCGATGACCAGCGATCGACTCGACGCCCGCGAGGTCTCCCTCGATCTGGCGAACCGGGTGGGTGGCGTGCGACCCGCCGGTGAGCGGGCGGAAGGCCTGCTGGCCGACGAAGGTGGCAAGGACCTCAAGCGACTCGTCGCCCGGGGTGACGCGGTGATGGAGAGTCGGACGTGGAAGACGGCCGCGCGCCGCGGCGACCCTCGTCTCTTCCGAGTGGAGGGAGCGCACGTCGAGTATCTCGTGGCGACGCGGGAGGCGCTCGTCGACGGCGCGGGCGGCCTGCTGGTCCATGACCCCGAGTCCTCCGCCAAGCCGGAGGATCGCGGCCCCGCCTCGACCGCAGGAT